>JAHYIS010000028.1 GCA_019429385.1 ANME-2 cluster archaeon
TAGGGTGTATTCCTCCCAGTACAACCTTTTTCCCCATTTGTCTTAACAAATCGCCTAATCTGTAACACCAAGTAATGGTAGCGGTCATTGAGCTCAGGCAGATGAGGTCGGCATCGATATCTTCTGGTCTGGGTTCGTGGATGTTGGCATCGATTAATTCGAGTTCAACACCGGACATAGCTTTTACCGTGAGAGCTCCTAAGTAATCGAGAATAGGGGGTACCATAGGTACACGACCTGAAAAGGGAAACGGGGGAGAAATGATAATTACTTTCATGAGTATAATTTTAGTGGAATGCCATGCTGTATCCCAGATACGCACCGATGCCAAAAATGACCAGGAGGATAACGTGCTTGGTTATCAGCATCTTCCTGCGGGCCTGTTCTGTTTCTTCCCCATAGAAGTTATCCACATATGTAAAAGACCGAATTCCCCCTGTGGCAAAGATGATTAGAACAGCTGCGATAGTGGTCCAGAAGAAGAAGCGTTCCAGGATATTGAGTGGTTCTGCAATTGTTTGATATTCGTGATGGAATCTATGCAGGGAATAAATGACTATCATGGCCGCTAGCCAGAAACCGGTAGCAAGGTCGTGAATAAATCCATTCAGGACAACCATAGTATGTTTGAGATTAAACATTTTGATCCACCTTTAATTTCAGTCATATTACAATTATATTTCACTGATGGTACTGTTCAACAGGTCTGCCAGCACATTTGCATAACCAGTGGTTGATATGTTCCCTTTTTCTTTAAATATCTGCCTTTATAATTTCAAGCAGGTACCTTCCTTTACCTTGAGCCTGTTGAAAATATACTATGTCATTACCGGTTCGACAAAAACCTTTATCAACCCCTCCCCCCATAAATCCCCCACCAATCATGAAAAAGAAACTCTATGTGCCCCATCCCGGACATTATGAAGGGCTGGAGCAGTTACTGGCTGACTCAAAGAACATTTATTCAATTTATATGGCAGGTTCCCCGGATTATATAGGCACGGGCCGCGTCAATCTGGGGCATGCAAGTCTTGAGGAGATTGCCAGACATACTCAATACTGCCATAATAAGGGTGTCAAGATAGAGATGGTGCTGAACAGTTCGTGCATGGGCGGCCAGCAGCTTACTCCTGAAGGATATAATCTCCTCCACTGGTACCTTTCAAACCTCGAAGAGATTGGTGTCGACACGGTAGTGGTAGCTGATCCTTACCTTGTAGAAATGTTGGACCAGGAGTTCAATATCCCGTCAGTGGTCAGTGTACTCGCATTCGTGGACAGCCCCCAGAAAGCCGAGTTCTATGAACAACTGGGTGCTTCGTCCATTGTGGTGGACTCGAACGTGAACCGTCATTTCGACGTGCTGGAAGCTATCAGGGATGCAGTTGACTGCGAGCTAAAACTGCTTGTCAATGAAGGTTGCCTGTACCGCTGTCCATTCAGGTACGCCCACTTTAATTTCTTCTCTCATGTTAACGGACCGCCCCCACGTCCCAATGTCCAGGATGACTATTATTACAACAAGTGCCTCACGCTGCGCATCAAAGACCCCTCACTTATCATCAAATCACCATTTATCAGACCGGAAGACCTTCCGGAATATGCTCATATTACAGACGTTTTCAAGATAGGCGGGCGCTCACATTTATTGAACTGGATACTGAACTGTGTAGACGCCTATGCCAGTGAGAGTTATGATGGCAACCTGATGGACCTGATGGACTGTCCAAAGGACCTGGTAGACCTGTTCAATATACCTAACAGGGCACTTGACGGTGCTATCAAACAGTGGAAGCAACACAGTACAGTATGCCACACCTGCGGTTATTGCCAGCGCCTTACAGAGAAGGTTACACAAATGTACAGCCGTATGGGTACTCCTGATGAAAAGCTTGAGCAATGGATTACATTAACCAAAAAAGGGATTGATACCTGATGACACTGGATAATCTTCTTAAAACCAGAGCTGACCTGGAGGAACGTATCAGGAAGCTTATCGGCCGGGCAGCAATGATCATTGAACTTGACCTGTTTGCACTCCCCTGTGGCTGTTCGGGATATACGGCAAATACTCGCGGTCTGGGCCTGGACGACCTGGAAGTTTTCGAGGAACATTTTCTCAAATTGTTACATGAAAGTGCTCAAGCTGTGGATGTATCACCGGGTTTTGTGTTTGCCAGGATAATCCCGGGCACGCAGGAAATTGCTGCCCTGAATGTACGCGAACTGTGCCCGCGCTGCTACTCGGATTTCGCAGCAACCAGCGGAAAACGTCCCAGACCGGATATCTATATATTCCATCTTGCAAGACGGAAACGATAGTTTCACAATAGTACATTATCAGAAAAATAAATATATATAGACATATTATATATAATAAAATACAGATGAGCAATTATTATTTATCATATTGGAAATCGTATCATATAATATATATTTATTTAAAATCGTTATTCATAACGATAAAAAATGCATGTACCAAGTAATTAGTATGTTAAAGAGGGGATATCTAAATTGAATAAAAACCGTATTTTAGGATATATCCTATTGTTGTTTTTCTTCCTGGTCCTGTCAGCGGGCAGTGTAAGTGCAGATGATATATATGATGAGAAAATTTCAGAAGGGGACGGCTATCAGATTAACAACTATTTTATTGAAGTGTCTGACATTACCTCATTAGATGGTTCCCTATCACTGGATATAAACATCTACCAATTAAAATCAGATGGTACAAATGACAAATTAACTGTGTCAAAGACCATTGAAAATAAAAAAAAACGAGTGAAATATCTTAGCGGTTCAGTTGAAATACTGGTGAATGAAAAGAACCTCTCCTCACAGTATGCAATTGTGGATATCAAAACCACAGGTATAAGTGTGGAATATAAAAAAGCAGTTTCCGGCGGTGTTTCAAATGCGATGTATATCGGGGAACCATCCCTCACACTTACAAAAGAAGTGGATAAATCCTCAGTCGATATCGGAGACACTATCAGAATAACTATCAAAGCCAGAAATACCGGTAGCGGTACTGCAAAGCGCATCAGCATTGATCCAGGCATCACACCGGGTTTTACCTTTAAGTCCAGTATATACACCACGTATCCGACAGATTTGCCTGTTGGGACTTCATATACGCAGATGTATATCTATGAGGTCGAAGCTGCCAAAAGCGGCACTTATACTCTCAGCCCTGCCATTGCCACCTATTCTTCTTCTGTGTTCGGAGATGATTATACAGCAACATCTACCCGGCCAATTGTGACGGTAGCTGAAGAAAAAGTGGAAACATCTGACCTTGAGCTGACAATATCCCAGGACAAGACCAAATTAAAGCGCGATGAAAAGATCACATTTACCGTATATGTCAAGAACTTAAAGGACGTACCAGCCTCCACTATTAAGATCACTCCAGTTATTCCGGCGAACTTAACGTATGTTTCAGGCTCAGAAGATGTTGATATAATAGCTGAAAAACCCATTATTCAGAAAAGCATCTATGGAGCCAGATATGAGGATGAGTACAAGTTCACATTCAAAGCTGGAGGTATCGGAGCTAACAACCTGACAGTAAAATTGACATATAATAACGGCGTAGAAGATATTACTAAAGAAGTGACTTCGGAAATGTTCTACGTTCAAAAGGGTAAATATGATTATCTTGCTGAATATCCTGTTTACGTTTACATTACTCCAGTGTTTATTATTATTGCCATAGCAGGTTGGTTGCACTGGAGACGCAGTCAGTTCAGGATGTAAAAAAATGATTAGGAGGATTTTTAATTGTTAAATGTCTTAATGGTTGGGACCGGTCAGTGCGGCAACCGAATTCTGGATGCAGTTAATAGGGAAGCCTTTGGCGGTGGCAAATTCTCAAAATACTATTCCCGCCAGAAATTTCCCTCGAGAGTTGAGACCATTGCGATAAACACCGCTATCAATGACCTCAAGGAAATGAGTTATACAAAAGCGAAAGACCGAATCCATATCCCGAACCTGCACGGTGTAGGTGCAAACCGCATTGTGGGTAAACAGTGTTTTACTGACAACAAGGACCTTATAATGAGGAACATATCGGAAAGAGGGGATTTTGATGTTGGTTTTGTCATTACATCTACATCAGGTGGTACAGGTTCATCATTTACCCCACTTCTGGTAAAAGAATTAAAGGCACGATATGATTTTCCCATTTATTCTGTTGTGGTCCTGCCATTCAGGGAAGAGGGTACCATATATCTCCAGAACTCTGCGTTTTGTTTAAAAGAAATGTATGACAGTGGAACTGATGGCATAATACTGGCAGATAACCAGTTCCTGAAAGATGCTGGTGGAGACATACAGAGTGCCTATGACGGCATAAACAACATGATATCTGAAAGGTTATTGTTTTTACTTGAAGCCCTTGACAGTGAAATGATGATGGTAACTGACCTGGGTGATTTCCAAACGGTGATGTCTGGTGGAGCTGGTTTTGCCACTATGGGATTTGCAAAGGGCGATGGGAAGAACTCGATCCGTTCTGTCATCCATGACAGTCTTTCTCCCAGTGGTCTGCTGTTTTCCTCGAATGTCTTCGAAGAAGGTAGCAGAGCTATGATAATCATGAGAGGCGACCGCAAGTACCTGAGCATTGATGATATTTCAGGTGAGATCGATAAACTGTCATCCCATATCGGTCATGTGTTCAAAGGAGTTATTATCAGAAACGGAGAGTTACCAAAAGTCCTCTCTGTATTGACGCTGGAGACCACAGCAGAACTTGAAAATCTGTACGCTCTTGCGGTCGAAGCCATCCAGATAGAAAAAGATAAACGTGACCGTATGGCTATACGAAAAGAAGCAGATACAACATTCTCCAAAATCGAGGGACTGGAACCACAATACTAATAATTACATAACTGTTGACCTGGAATGGGTATAGTTCACGTGCGTATTCGACCTGATACGTATAGGTGAGTTTAGATTGGTTTTTTCAAAAAGCTTTATCAAATTAGAAGACCATATATAGCTATGAGGTTAATCTAAATGGGTAAACGAACTCGTATAATTAATGATCCGTCGGATCTGGTTCCACTATTACGTACTTTCGGGTCCGATACTCACAAGAAAGTTTTTGATCATCTTCTGGTTGATTGGTACACTGAAGATGAGCTTAAGGAAATGCTCAAATTTGACGTGGAAGAAGGTCTTTCAATATTGAAGAAGAGTGGGTTGATCGAAAGCAAATGGCGAATGCCTGAACCAGGACAAACACCTACAAAAGAATATCATACCTCCTATTCTAAGATACAGGTAAACTTCCAGTGTTCAATTGAAGATCTTGCCGACCTGCTTATGATAACATTTACTTGTGACGACGATATCAGGAATATGATGGAACAGATCGAAACTGAAGTGGTCAATGGTAACCAGTCCATGACCGGTCTGTCAAGAGTGGTGGGGACCAGTCCGTTATATTTAAGAGGTATTGCACGGCGTTCCAATAAATTACTTGTTAAAGGTCAGAGAATCGAATTTGTCGGTGCTCTTGAATGATAGACTTACTTCACAGCAAAAAAGAAAGCACCAAATTTCAAATCCTTGTGGAGATCGCGGCACACCAGCCCAATGTTCGACAAAAAGAGATTGCAGATAAAGTAGGTATAACTCCCCAGGCAGTTTCTGAATATATCAAGGAACTTACCGATGAAGGTCTGATATTTTCCGATGGCAGGGTACGTTATAAAGTTACCAAGAATGGGATTGAATGGGTGCTTGAACGAACGGCTGAGTTGAAGCGGTATTCCAAATACGTAATGGAAGATATCATAAGCCATGTTTCTGTTTGGACAGCCATTGCAGATGATGATAATAAGTCAGGCCAGAAAGTATCGATTTTGATGCGTGAAGGATTATTGTATGCCACAACGTACCGGGAAGGTTCTGCGAGCGGTGTCCTGACCTCGGATGTCAGGGCAGGCGAGGATGTAGGAGTGACTGACCTGCATGGTATGATAGAACTGGATGATGTGAAAATAACAGTATGCAAAGTGCCCAGGGTGGAGCGAGGCGGTTCCAGGAATGTCAATCTTGAGATGTTACGTGAACTCACCGTGGATGCAAAGTATTTATGCGTGCTGGGTGTGGAATCATTGATCGCATTGCGCAGTATCGGCAGGGAACCCAATATCATGTTCGGGACCAGGGAATCGGTGGTGGAGGCAGCTTTTCATGGTTTATCTTCAGTTGTGGTATCTGTAGATGAAGAAGTACCACCACTATTGAACAGGCTTGAATCCGAAGGTCTGTCGTATGACCTTCATGACCTTCGTAAATGATTATTTTTCACAATGTCGTTCATAGTTTTAATAAGACCGACCAGGGCAGCCGTCGAACTGTTGATATTGAAGGATGGCAGCAGTACTGCATCGATACATGGTATCCTCTTTTTAAAGCATAGTTCAAAAGGCCCCCGGCCTTTTAAGTTCCGGGTCGTTGAAGATGGTGGCGAAAAAGTAATGGCTCCGTCTGAAGCCATAGACCTGTTACGCATGGCAGACCTGATACTGGTTTCCGGACACGGGGACGAGACATCTGAAAAGGATTTCCTGAAGATGCTGGAAGGGTACCACCTGAACCATGAACGGGTGGAAGTCTGCCGTACCTGCCTGTCAGATGGACGGTTCACGCCTGTGGATAAGGGTTCTATCAGGTACCGGGGCGAATTTATTTGTGAGAACTGCGGTTTATCGGAACTGCACAGGGAAATAAACCTTTGCGGCAGGCGGATGGGTGAAGAGGGGATTGAAAGATTGTTCCATCAATTGCTCAGGACACGCGACCTGAACCGCATGCTGGTGTTGCTGGACCCAAAAAAGATGGACAGAGAACTTACCTTTTTCGATGATATCCAGGCAAGTTCACAGGTAAACCTGCTACAATCAAAGGACCTGGATGTGGATGAACGCCTGAAAAACATCCTTCCCGTTACGCTGCTACCGGTCCAGTCACTTTCCATTGCATCAGGATTGCTCAAGGGTAAGAACCAGCTGGTGGTTTCTGCCACTGCTACCGGTAAGACCCTGGTGGGCGAGATGGCCGGGGTGAACAATATCCTGGCCGGCAAAGGTAAAATGCTGTTCCTGGTACCCCTGGTAGCACTTGCCAACCAGAAGTATGACCAGTTCAGGAAAAAATACCAATCACTTGGACTTTCTACGGCCATTCGGGTGGGACAGAGCCGAATCGGTGGTGGGAAGGGAAACCGGATGCGCACATCGCTTGATTCAGATATCATAGTTGGTACCTATGAGGGAATCGACTACCTGTTGCGCACGGGTGGCAGGCGCAGGATGGGCATGGTTGGGACGGTGGTTATGGACGAAGTGCACATGATACAGGACCCTGAACGGGGGCCACGACTGGACGGGCTGATTGCCAGGCTCAGGTACCTGTACCCCAAATGCCAGTTCATCTATCTATCTGCCACAGTGGGTGAACCGGGCAGGCTTGCAGGTGCCCTTGACAGCACGCTTATCGAATATGAGGAGCGGCCTATACCTCTGGAGCGTCACCTGATATTTGGCGGACCCACCGAAAAGCTGCGTCTCATAAACCAGCTGGCCCGGGAAGAATATGACCGAAAGTCATCGAAGGGTTTCAGGGGACAGACCATCGTATTTACCAATTCCAGGCATAACTGTCACCGTTTGTCAGATGCATTGCAGATCCATTCGGCTGCTTATCATGCGGGCCTGCCGTACCAGCAGCGCAGGCGCATCGAGCAGGAGTTTGGAAATGCCCGGCTCCCGGTAGTCGTGACCACTGCCGCCCTGGCTGCAGGTGTGGATTTCCCTGCGTCGCAGGTGATATTCGAGGGGCTGGCTATGGGTATTGAATGGCTGGGCCAGGGCGAGTTCCTGCAGATGCAGGGACGTGCGGGCAGGCCTGATTATCACGATCGGGGTGTGGTGGTGCTAATGGCTGAGCCTGATAAGAGTTTCGGGAAAGGGGAGAGTGAAGATAAGGTGGCATTTCGGCTGCTCAGGGGAGTCGTTGCTCCTATTGAAGTTGAGTCCGGCGAGGATGCCGTGCTTGAACAGGTGGCGGTATCTGCGGCTGTTTGGGATGATTTGAATATTATCAGGACAGTGGAGTCGTCCAGGATCGGCGGCGGGGATGCGGACTATCTGGTTGGCAAGCTGCAGGATATGGGTTATGTAAATGTATCGGGAACCAGAGTGCAGCTCACCAGTATGGGAAGGATAATGGTGAAGCATTTCCTGAATCCTGAGCAGGTCGATGTGATCAAGGATGGGATAGAGTCAGGACAGGGGCCTGATGAGATTGTTACCGGGCTGGCAGTGTTTGACAGGGCGTTCTTTGTTGGAGCTGACCGTATTGCTGCCAGTTTGAATATGCGGCTGCCGTCCAGGGTGTTCCAGGGTGGTGCAATGGAAATGGCATTATCAGGTGAGAGCCTGGCGAGGCTGGATAGTGCAACTCAGAGGAAGATGGTGAATTTTGCCAGGGATTTTTTAAGCTGCACGTGCAAGGGTTCGCCTTATTGCGGCTGTCCGGAGCGGAAATTTTCCTGGAAACTGATGGAGATGAGGTGTGAAGGGCTATCTGCAGGAGGGATAATTGACGAGCTGACCTCCCGGTATGGTGTGTTTGCCTATGCTGGTGATGTGATGGAATATCTTGAGTTTGCAGCCAGGAACCTGGAGGCTGTGGGGGAGGTGGCTCAGGTGCTGGGGGATGAGGGGATGGTGAAGCGGGCTGAGGGGTTATTGGAGTGTATTGTGGGGTAAGGAACATTGGATTAGCATTATCATCGCCCGTTAATATTATATAGAAGTACAAACAGTTAGAAGTGTTCTTATTATACAATATAACACCATTTAGTTACTATCTCTGGAGGAAATAATCTATGTCAGGAATGGGCGGACAGCCAATAATTATCATTGACCCGGGTAAATCAAGGACGACAGGCCGGGATGCACAATCCATGAACATTACAGCAGCAAAAGCAATTGCCGATGCTGTGAAAACCACCCTGGGTCCAAAAGGAATGGACAAGATGCTGGTAAACGCTGTAGGAGACGTCATGATAACGAATGACGGTGCAGCCATCTTAAAGCAGATCGATGTGCAGCATCCGGCTGCTATGATGATGGTGCAGATATCAAAGACCCAGGAACAGGAAGCGGGAGATGGTACTACCAGCGCAGTTGTGCTCGCAGGCGAACTGCTTACCCAGGCCCAGAAATTGATCGAACTTGAGGTTCATCCTACATTGATAGTCAGCGGATACAAACTGGCAGCAAAAAAAGCACAGGAAATCCTGAAATCTACTGCCATACAGGTTTCAGAGGATGACAATGAAATGCTCAGAAAGATCGCTCTTACCGCACTTTCCGGAAAAGGGAGCGAAATGGCACATGATAATCTGGCAGACCTTTGCGTGGAAGCCATCAAGGCAATAACAGACAAGTTCCAGACCGATATCAAACATAATATCCAGATAATCCATCAAAAAGGCGGGTCCATCAAAGATACCAAACTCATTAAGGGTATGGTCATTGACAAGGCCAGGGCCCATAACAACATGCCAAAATTGATCACAAATGCAAAGATTGCTGTGCTGGATGTGGGTATTGAGGTACAGAAGACGTCTACAAGTTCCAAGATAAAGATATCTACCGTGGAACAGATGGATGAAGCATACCATGAAGAATACCAGACCGTGAAGGACCAGGTGGACAGTCTGGTTAAAGCCGGAGTGAACGTGGTGGTCACAGAAAAGGGCATTGATGATATTTCCCTTCATTATTTGGGCAAACTGAACATTTTGGCCATTAGAAGAGTGAAAGAAGATGATATCAAAAGAATTGTCCGCGCCACTGGTGCTGTTGTGCGCTCCAATACAACTGATATTTCTCCGGGCGACCTGGGTTCTGCCGAGATAGTGGAAGAGAGGGGACTTGGTAATTACAAGATGATGTATTTCGAAGGGTGCGAAAATCCGAAAGCAGTTACCATAATGGTTCACAGCGGTGCTGATTATATCACTGAAGAAGTGGAGCGAGCCCTGGATGATGCCCTGAGTGTCGTCAAGGTAGTGCTGGATGAGAAGAATATCATGTTTGGAGGCGGCGCACCCGAAATTGAAACAGCAATGCAGCTGCGCGAGTACGCCTCATCCCTTCAGGGACGAGAACAACTGGCCGTTTCAGCATTTGCCGATGCAATGGAAGGAATTCCACGTGTTCTTGCAGAGAATGGAGGACTTGACCCTGTTGATATCCTGACAGAACTGCGTTCCGAACATAAGAAAGGCAACAAGACCGTTGGCCTGAACGCAATTACCGGCAAGGTCATGGATATGAAGGAGACCAGTGTAGTGGAACCTTTGAAGGTGAAGATACAGTCTATTAAATCTGCCACCGATGCAGCCTCAATGATACTGAGGGTGGATGATGTATTTGCATCAAAATATACTGGTCTCATGGACGTCAAACCCGAGCACAGGGTGGATAGTTATGATGGTATCCAGGCACCGGATATTGGGGACGATTATTAGAAATGGGGATTGCCACGAGAGTATTGAATCTGAATCCTGCAGAGGCTTGAAATGGTAAAAAAGAATAAGGTTGAGGTTAACCTATCAAAAGATGAGACAGATGAACCTGAGGAAGAGATTACGATGTCTAAAGGCAAGAAACAGCGTAGCTCAAAGGGGAAAATGACGGTTGAGGACCAGTCTTTGGATAAGGGGCGGTCTGAAGAAGATAGTGAGGAGTGCTCACTTGAAAAATTAGCCTGTGAACTGTCTGAATCCAGGGCACTTGCACTGGATTACCTGAACCATCTCCAGCGCCTTACGGCAGAGTTTGACAATTATAAAAAACGGATAGATAAAGAACGGACAGAGATCATCGAATATGCAAACGTTAACCTTGTGGCAGAACTTATTGATGTGATGGAGAACATGGAGCGGGGGATTGCCAGCGCCAGGGAGTCACAGGACAGGGATTCCATTTTGAAGGGGATGGAAATGGTGTATAACCAGTTGAAAAGCATCCTTGAATCAAAAGGTCTTGAACCCATTGATGCAGTAGGGCAGAAGTTTGACCATCAATGTCATGACGCGATGATGAAGGAAAACTCTGACGAGTGCCCCGACAATACTGTGTTAGAAGAGTTCCAGCGGGGATATAGGATAAAGGGCAGAGTGGTTCGATATTCAAAGGTAAAGATATCAGAGAAAAAAGAAAAATAGTTGATAAATATAAGAATGTACTAATCTAAACAGATGAGGTGAAGTATTAAATGGGAAAGATAATAGGAATTGACCTGGGAACTAGCAATTCGGCGGCTGCAGCTCTTGTCGGTGGCCGTCCAACGATAATACCCAGTGCAGAAGGCACAAGTGTTGGCGGAAAGGCATTCCCGTCAGTGGTGGCTTTCACCAAGGATGGGCAGAAACTGGTTGGGGAACCAGCCCGCAGACAGGCAGTAAGCAATCCGGAAGGCACGATAATGGCCATCAAACGGAAGATGGGAACGAATGAAAAGATAGACATCAGGGGTAAGGAATTCACTCCCCAGGATATATCTGCTTTTATTCTGCAGAAAATCAAGCAGGACGCTGAAGCGCACCTTGGAGACAAAGTAGAGAAGGCGGTCATAACCGTACCTGCATATTTCAATGATAACCAGAGACAGGCCACCAAGGATGCGGGCGAGATAGCGGGTCTTGAAGTAATACGTATCATAAATGAGCCCACAGCAGCATCACTGGCATATGGACTTGATAAGAAGGGCGACCAGGAAATACTGGTGTACGATTTCGGTGGCGGTACCCTTGATGTTACTATTATGGAAATGGGCGGTGGTGTGTTCGAAGTAAAATCCACTTCAGGTGATACCCAGTTGGGTGGTACTGATATGGATAAGATCCTCATAGATTACATTGCAGAGGATTTCAAATCAAAAGAAGGAATTGACCTTCGGAAAGATAAGACCGCTGTTCAACGCCTGCGGGAAGCTGCAGAGAAGGCAAAGATCGAACTTTCGACCACAATGCAGACGTCCATCAACCTGCCGTTCATCACAGCTGACCAGGCAGGACCCAAACATCTTGAGATGAACCTTACAAGATCCAAACTGGAAGAGCTGGTCATGCCTGTAATAGTGAAGACACGACAACCTTTGGAACAGGCTATCAAGGATGCAGGATTGAAGACCTCAGACATTACTACGGTCATTCTGGTGGGTGGACCCACCCGGATGCCGGTGGTGAAGAAGTTCGTTAGCGATGTGGTTGGCAGGGAGCCGGAACGTGGTGTTGACCCTATGGAATGCGTGGCAATGGGTGCAGCGATACAGGCCGGTGTGCTGGAAGGCGAGGTCAAGGATGTGCTGTTGCTTGACGTAACACCGCTGTCCCTTGGTATTGAGACCCTGGGTAGTGTTTCAACCCAGCTCATCGAGCGCAATACCACGATTCCCACCAGGAAGAGCCAGATATTCAGCACAGCTGCTGATAACCAGACCTCAGTGGACATTCATGTACTCCAGGGTGAGCGTGCCATGGCGGCAGACAATACTACGCTGGGACGTTTCACTCTTATAGGAATTCCTATGGCGCCAAGGGGTATTCCCCAGATTGAAGTGACCTTTGACATTGATGCCAATGGTATCATTCATGTAACTGCTAAGGACCTGGGTACCAATAAAGAGCAGAAGATAACCATCACTTCTACCCATAAGCTTTCAGAGGATGAGATAAGGAAGAAGATGGATGATGCCAAGCAGTATGAGGAACAGGATAAGAAGATAAAGGAACTGATCGAGATTAAGAATCAGGCAGATACTCTGGCCTATACTACTGAGAAAGCCCTTTCCGACCTGGGTGATAAGGTACCTGATAAAGAGCGCACGTCTATTACAGAGAAGATAGCGAAGACAAGGGAAGCCATCAAAAGCGATAACAAGGATACTATCCAGACGGCTATCGATGAACTCACCAAGGAGATGCAGAAGATCAGCACGAAGATATACGAGCAGGCTGCACAAGAGCAGGCTGCTGCTGGTACTGAACCCGAACATGAGGGTGAGACCGGAAATGACAATGTAGTAGATGCTGAGTACGAAGTTGTAGACGAGGATAAGGATTAATTACTAATCCTTATCCTTTTGTTTATTTTTTTTTAAAAATGATCTCACATGGCTGATAAACGCGATTATTACGAAATCCTGGGTGTTGACAAGAGCATTTCCGGAGATGAACTGAAGAAGGCTTACCGGAAGCTGGCCTTACAGTATCACCCTGACCGCAACAAAGATGCTGGTGCTGAGGAGAAGTTCAAAGAGATTAGCGAAGCTTACGGTGTACTCAGTGATTCTGAAAAACGTGCCAAATATGACCAGTATGGACATGTGGGTGTTGACGGGCGCTGGAGCCAGGAGGATATATTCAGGGATGTGAATTTTGAAGATATATTCAGAGGTTTTGGCGGAGGTGGTGGAGGTTTTAGCAGCAGTATCTTTGATACGATATTTGGCGGTGGAAGCCGCAGGCGTGGCGGACCCCAGCGGGGTTCGGACCTGAGGATCGACCTTGCCATATCATTTGAGGAAGCCTACAAAGGAGTTGAAAAGTCCATCAAACTGCCAAGGACCGAGAACTGTTCCACCTGCAAGGGCAGCGGTGCCAAACCAGGTACCGAACCCAGGACCTGTAAGACCTGTGGCGGCAGCGGCCAGACAACCCGTGCACAGCAGACGCCATTTGGCCAGTTCATGACTACCAGTACCTGTCCCACCTGTCGAGGCCAGGGCAAAGTGGTGGATGACCCATGCATTGAATGCCACGGCAGCGGCAAAGTGCAGATAAAACGTACAATAAAGGTGACGATACCTGCCGGTATTGACAGTGGCTCACGCATGCGGGTCACCGGAGAGGGCGAGCACGGCTCAGCTGGCGGGCCTCCGGGTGACCTGTTCGTGGATATTTACGTAAAACCCCATAAGTTGTTCAAGCGGGTGGGTAATGATGTTCTGGTGGGGGCGGACATCAGTTTTACCCAGGCAGCAATGGGTGACGAGATTACGGTGCCTACGGTGGACGGTAAGGTGAAGTTGAAAGTTCCGGCCGGTACACAGCCAGGAGCGACGTTTCGGGTTAAGGATAAGGGCATGCCCAATATCCATGGGTACGGGCAGGGGGATTTGCATGTGCAGGTGAATGTGAAGGTACCCAAGAAACTTGATGCAAAACAGAAAGAACTGCTGCGGGAGTTTGCGAAGGCCAGCGGGGAGAAGCCTGCAAAAGAGAATGAGAAGGGGCTTTTCGAAAAAGTAGTTGATGGGGTAAAGGAAAAGATCTAAAAGGCCGGAATTTTTTTACCCTCTATTATTCTTAATGAAATAAAAAAAAGAATTTCGAGGTATGAACCTCGAAATTATCTGCAGTTATAACCTGACCTTCCGGGTTTTATAGACTACTTATAAAATAGTTCTTCTGGCTATTTGATATTTTACCATGATTGGGAAACTTCATCTTACTTTCCATTAACTACTCAAAAATAGCAGTACTATCCTGCGTGAAACTTCACAGTATGCATTACAGAAGTAAAAACAAACACGAAAATCCTCCCTTCGGTCGGATTAACTTGAGTACAAAAAGGTATACTTTATGTACCATTAAAAAATGAATGGGGGAATATTGCCCGCCTTTTTCTCATATCCTCACACAAATAGTTCAGGCACGATCCTGCGCGCAACTTCCCTGTAAGCCGCAGCCAGGTCACCTTTATCGAACCTGAACACATCCTTGTCCAGCGAATTCCCGGTCTCCTTATCCCACAGCCGGCAGGTATCACAGGATATCTCATCACCCAGCACAATCTCACTACCCCTGCGCCCGAACTCAACCTTGAAATCCGGCAGGATCAATCCCCGCTCATCCAGGTATGACCTCAGGATATCATTAATTTTAAGCGCGGTTTCCCGTATCTGTGCAAGTTCTTCCCTGGTTGCAAGCCCCAGCGCCACGGCAATATCCTCGTTGAGCATGGGGTCATGGCGCGAATCGTCCTTATAGTCCATCACGATCACAGGTTCATCCAGTACCTGGCTCTCCTCAAAAGGATACTTGCGGGTCATAGAACCAGCAGCAATATTGCGGACGATCACCTCTACCAGGATAATCTGAACGGTATCCACAAGCATCTCGTGGTCGGACACCATCTCCCGGTAATGGGTCTTGATACCATTCTCTTCCAGAAGTTCGAATACCTTTTTGGATATCTGGGCATTATAATACCCTTTCTTCGGCACTTCAGCTTTCTTTTCCCCGTCAAACGCTGTAAGGCTGTCCCTGAAATCCATTATCAACAGATTCGGGTCTTCGGTGCGGTAAATAGTCTTTGCCTTTCCTGAATACAACTCGTCTGTCTTCTTCACATAATCAACCTCGCGGGAGAAAATAATTGATGTGCATGAAACATTATAATACTACCCATCAACTTCCCTCATCACATACCTGACAATATCAGCGGTCACGTCAATACCGCATGCTTCAAATATACCCCTGCCCGATGGCGTACCGTTCACCTCAAGGATACTCAACCCTTCCTCCCCTTCTATAAGGTCCACCCCGGCATACACCGCACCTACAGCCCTTACAGCTCTGCATGCCAGCTCTTTTATCTCAGGTGACATTGGGCAATGTTCGGGTGCTCCACCCTGTGATAAATTGTTTATCCATGAACCGGGAGGAGCATTTCGGTATATAGCTCCTGATACCTGTCCGTCCACCACAAATACCCTGATATCCCGTCCCGGATTCGGTATATACTGCTGCAGGTATAATACCCCCCTGCGCTCCAGGTGCTTCATGAGTCGTGTTTTTGAACTATCATCGTCCACCACGCATTGAATATCCAGGCCCTTAAAACCAAATATAGGTTTTATCACAGCCTTCCCCCAATCCCTGACTACATTGACCGCTGTATCAAGGTCAGAAGTGAGAATAGTATCGGGAGTGGATAGGCCCTGTTGCTTGAACAGGTACGATGACAGGTATTTATTGGCCGCCCCCTGAATAGCCATGGGCGGATTTACAATCGTTATCCCCTGTTCATCCAGATTGCACAGTACATCGAACCGGTAGGACATCCCTTCAGTATCAGTGCCACCACTACTACCACCCCCGCCTACATCGCGCACAATGACCGCATCCAGCGACCCGAGGTTCATATCCCCTGCCACCAGTTCCGTCTCCCCCAGCATCCGGGTGGTAACATCATGCAACCTGAACACAAAAGGTGACCCACCTGCTCTGCCCACTGCTTCATATAATGCACGGGCTGTCCAGTCCTGAGGGTCGGTAACAGCTATGCCGATACGTCTCACGACAGCAATCCCCCTATCATGACCGGGCTTCTATTCAATTCTTCCAGCACCCTGGCCTGGATATTCACCACGGTATTTACTGCATCAATAATAGTACCGTCCGAAGTGGCCACTATCTTCCTGCAATGCTTGAGGTCATGATCAACGTGCCTGGAAGTCCTGGCATGGCCATTAATACCGAATGTTCCTATCCTTTCACCTACCCATTTCGCCAGGTCCCCGCTCCTGCTGATCTGGCTGTCAAAGAGGAACTCCACCCTGCCCGATTCACAATGTGACAGCTGTCCGAGTATGGAATCCAATGCCTTTACTGTCTCATCAGAGCACCGGTAATTCCTGAACACGCCCCTGGTATCCCTGATAAACCCATCATCACAAAGGTAAACCGGTTCACCTTTGAGTGCGGATTCCACACCGATAAGTACATTATACCCGTCCACCCAAATTTCTTCACCAGCCAATTCCCTCCATTCAATGGTCTTACTTTTCCGTGCCCTGGCTACGCTATCAGTGTAGATGACCCTGCCGAACACATGACGGATAGTGATATCCAGTCGGTAATGATTACACACATACGTAATTGCACTGGCCCGTGGATACCCCCTTTCCAGCAGGAATCTGATATCATATACAGCCCTGTCCTCACCAGGAATATGAGCCCCAGTCATTCCCTCCACATGCATGGTCAATACTCCATTTTGAACCGTAATAGTGCAGCAATTCCGCCCAGACCGTGCAGCCTGTGACCGGGTTCGAATTCGGTACTGAACACCACCACTTTGCCCCGGCTTTGTTCAATGCTCAGGATGAATGCATCAATATTTTCCCCTTTCTCCCGTCCCTCCCTGAGCAGTTCATCAGTGATAAGCAGCGTACCCACTGCACCCATATCCCTGGCCCGGCTCACTGCATCCCACCCGTAAGCTACGGCCCCGTCGGTTGCGATGCGCTCCATCAACTCTTCCAGGAGCATTGCTTCCCTGGCAATCCTTGACTCTTCCACTATCCTGTCAACAGCACCCCGCCGAAGCACTTCCTGGTAACCGGAAACGCCGATGGTTATGGTATCTTCGGTCCGGGCCCTGGCTGCCAGTTCGGGTTTGTTTGTTTTCAGGGTTTTGAGGAAATCGTCTTTCGTAAATCCTGGCCCGGCCACGATAACGGCTTCACTCCCGCCTGCAGCCTGTTCAAGCTGGGCAATGACCTGGGCAAAAAAATCTTCCCTGTGGCTGGATTCGCCTTTACCTGACCCGGTTTTGACATGTGAATAATCCTCAACCCCGAACTGCCTAAGAAGTCCGATGGACGCCTCCCCCTCTTCAATGGTCAGGATGACCACCCGGGGACGTTTTGCTGCAGCTTCAGCTTCCTTTATTCGCTCAAGCTGGTCGCTCTTCCAGGTTTTTGTTACCGAAAGATTCGTACCTTCTTCAATATTCAGGGTGTGATAGGCACTTACATCCTGCCCGCTCTCGATCACGCCATGCAGGCGCAACCGGTTTGAGAATTTGTGGAACTCGATGTTTTCTATGCGCACCCCCAGACGCATGGGTTTTTTCTCCATCTTTTCAGGTCTGAGCTTATCGGTAGCTCCCTCCACCTTACGTTTGGTAAGCGCGAAAACCAGATCGCCTGGCTCAACAATATATTTCAGGTGCCACAGGTCGTCAAGGGACTCCGGTGTAAGAGCGATCTCGCCGTCCCTGCCTTTGAGGTTCCTTTTGGTTACTTTCATCTAAAACCTATAGTGTACTGGTAGGTTATGTTATTTGCTGTTGGATTTTTCAAATATGGGGGGAAAGATACGAGCTGCAAGCCCTTACAGTAAATAGCACTGAAGGTTTATTTGCAGCGGTTTAAAGCTCAGGTCCAGTTGCAGAGATATAGTTACGGTAGTTTACTTATTGTGACATCCACGCAGGTTTTCAGGATCTCCTGTACATCCCCGCCTTCCACATCCAGCCCGGCAGCCCCGTCATGTCCGCCACCTGTGCCGCAGAACTGTTTACTGACCTCATCCAGTATCTGGCCAAGGTTTACCCCTGCATCAATGGCATTACGCCTTGCCCTGCCGCTAATTCTGACAATACCATCTTTGTCGGCACCCACAAAGGAAACATCTGCCCCTACATGTGTCAATATACCGGCTGCTGTTCCTCCAAATGAACTAATGGTACTGGTAACGATAAGCCAGTCACCTTTGCGATGTACCTGTGCCCTCAGTGCTGCTTTAAGTAAGGCTATCCTCATGCTGATATCCTGGGGGGTTGATGCCAGCAGGTCTACCACTTCGCCATATTCCACACCACTGGCCTCGATAATTTCTGCAAGCGTCCTGAACGAATCAGGATTTGCGTATTTGAAATTACCCGTGTCGGTAATGATGCCGGCTATGAGCGCAATGGCAGATTTCCTCATCACAGGAGCTTCCATGAACGTGAGAATATCAAAAACGATCTCTGCAGTCGAACTGGCGGTACGGTGTATGTAGAACTCGGCATCATCCTTAATAGCACAGGTGGAATGGTGGTCGATAACTGCATATTCTTTCAGTACGATTCCATTCAACTGGGCCAGCGTACTGGTATCCACAACCACAGTCAGGTCATAGTCTGAAGTATCGGGCATTTCAATAACTTCAATATCCAGTGTCTTGATTAACGTAGCAGCTACCCGGTTGCAACCATCGACTATTCCAACAGTGCCACCCAGAGATTGAGCTAAGGTATAGGCACTGCCAATCGCATCGGGGTCAGCGTTGCGGTGGCACAGAAATAATATATTATTATAATCCAGGAGCCGATTATAAAAACCGGACTCATCTACTTCCATGGCTCGTATGCCCTCGATGCAGGCACTTATTCAGCATTCATTGCTGGAGAGCCAACAGAAGTCTTCAACTGGTCCTGTAATTGGGTGAATCTCTTGTGGATTCGTTCTTCCTGCCGGTTTATGGTCTGAAGTCTGAGACCTAAAGTCACTTTCTTTTCCTTCAGTTCTTCCGTTGTTTTAACCATATCTGTTTTTATCATCAGGTTGCCCACATTTTTATAGACCGGCACATCATTTCCAAGCTTTTCAAGCTCTTCAAGTGCCATCTCAGATTCTTTCAACATGATCTCAAGCTGGTTTTTCTGTTGTGCCAGAACCTGCGCTTGTTGTTGAACCTGCTGTATTTGTGCAATCTGGTTTTGGACCTGGGGTGGTAATTCTCCGCTCATCGTAATTCACGCTCAGTTGTATAATTTGATTTCAACATGGCACAATACTACTTCTATTTTTCTATTGCCATGCTCATATCATCTGCTATCTTTACCAGCCGTAGCCATCCATTCAGTGCCGCTCTCATTGAGACCAGGTCGTGGGAGCGTATCTTGAGAATCAGTTCACTTCCCTGTATGGCAAGCTGTGAACTGGTACGCTGATGGGAAGCATCCAGTTCAGGTAAAAGTGACTGATAGATAACATCGATAAACCCGGGCATTTCAAAAATAAATTCAGATTCGACTTCCACAACAAACTCCCTCGGGCAAAGTCGAACCAGAATATGACTGCCTGAAGATGAAGGTATTGGAGGAGATATAGTATCCCCTCATTCCTTTCCTTTCCTTTCGTATTAGGTAAGGCCTGACCTAAACCGCTTCTACCTTCTTGATAAGGGTAGGTCTCTCTTTTATCAGAATCCTGTGCCCGCAGTATTGGCACCGGATACCCATTACTTCGTAGTCTATCTCCACCGAATGCTTACACCTTGTACATATATATCCCATTTGACCTCACCTCGGGATTGGTCTGGAAAGCAGTTTCATCTTAAGTAGTATCCTTTTCAAGACGAACCGTATCTCAATTGGCATTAAAGCCTTGGTTTGTTTGTTCCAGTTCCATTTCACCGGATTCTGGTTCCAGGTCCTCGAACATGATACCAGTCTCCATAGCCTTCTTAACGGACCGGGTTACTGCAAGACCCATGGACGTATTTGGCACATATGTACCTCCAGTGAACGTATGGTCGCACTTCTTGCAGTTCCAAATGCCAGTATCAGTGCGGCGTATTGTCATCAAACCACACTTTGGACACTTGTAATCCTGTCTCATGCGCTCTTCGATATTTGCTACCAGTTTACGGACCTTTCTACCGTAACGGACACCAAACCTGCCTGCTGAACGTGTTTTATGACCTTTTCGCGTGTATTTCTTTGCCATGACCTAAATCTCCAGGAATTTTTCTCTAATCTCCTGCGCTTTTCTGCAGGATACATCTACGATATAATTTATCTGATCAACGGTAAGCGAACCATTTCCGCTTTTCTGCATGCCTGCGATGGCACCTTCCTGATTGGAAATGACGGTCAGCTTGCAATCTGCAACCCGTTCCTCTTCCATGGACGGATCGAACACGATCCCGCCACCAATATCCACTGCTGTCACTGACACCGGTATATCTCTCATGGGTAAAGGCATATCTTCGCCAATACCATAGCGCTCACCAGGTATCGTGGCTGTGAGAAGTGCTGCAATCGCACCCAGTGAAGCTGCATCATTGAGATTTCCACCGTCATCCAGTACATGGACGTCAATGAAGACCATCCAGACTTGCTCTCCCTCCTTAATGCACAGCTTCTTTAAATCGATTGCGCCTGATTCACGGACACCCCTGTCAGTCACCCTGGCAAGTTCAATGGCATTCTCCCTGGGAGGACCGGATTCGAATTCAGGGGATGCTAAAGGTATCAGCTCCAGACTGGTGATGATAACACCCACATCAGGAGTGTCGGGGAACGGTGTACCGGGCTGAATCTTCACACCGGCAATTATCTTGGTATCGCCGATCTCCACCCGGGCAGACCCTTCAGCCTTATCGATGATACCCGTCTCAATGAAAATGTTCCTTGTCTCTTCAGGTTTACGACCGTCAAGTCGCTCGCCTTTCAACATCAAACGAATTAATTGATCTTTCTGTACTATTGAAACGATCTGTTTATTCATAGGAATCATCCTCCAGTATGTCAAGTTCCTCAAGTGATTCCTCAGCTTCTTCGGAGATGTCTTCCTCTACATCCATTTTATCAATATCACTATCCTCGGCAACCATATCATCCAAATTTTCAGGTGCAGTATTAACATCTTCTGATGGAACATTTTCGTTGGTCTTTACGACCTCTTCCACAGACGGTGCTTCAGTTTCTTTTTCGATAGTGCCTTGCATTTTCGCAAAATGATCCCGCAGTGCCTGTCTCTGTTTTTCATACACTTGCCGGCAACCTTCCTGCGCCATTTTAAGACCGGTCTTCAGCTCTTCAGGCGTAAGGTGACCATCCATTTGTAACAGGGTTATCTTTCCATCCGGTGTCATTGCAATAGGTACATCAGCCTGTCCGTAATTGTCCTCATCTTTGTTCAGGTCCACTACAAGAGTATTATCCACTTTTCCAAATGCACATGCACTGACCAGACCCCGCATGGGGATACCTGCATCGGCAAGGGCGACAGATGCTGCGTTAAGAGCAGCTGTCCTGGTCCCTGCATCTGCCTGCAACACTTCAACAAAAATATCGATTGCGGATTTCGGGAAATATTCGGTGAAAACCTGGTCCTCAAGTGCTTCCCGGCTGACCTTTGATATTTCAGTGCTCCGACGGTCAGGTCCGGGTCGCTTTCGGTCCTCTACCGAGAACGAAGCCATATTGTACTTATATCTCACAATGGCCCTGGTCGATTCCTGTTGATGTCTGGGATGTACTTCCCTGGGCCCATAAACTGCTGCAATTACCTTGTTCTTACCGAATTCAAGATAACATGAACCATCAGCTCTCGCCAGTACACCGACTTCAATCTTAATGTCGCGTATCTGGTCAAATTTTCTACCGTCAAGACGTAAACCATTTTCGTCTATGAACTTTTCTGGTTTGTCGCTCATTTCATTATTCCTCTTTTGTATAAATATAACTCATTCAGTCCAGGAGTTGATTCAAAATATCCGGACTTTCTGGCTCTTCTTTCTGCTCTTTGACTTTCCCTTTCAACAGCCTGCCAATACGTTCTGTAAGTCCTTGATTATGGGCTTCCTTTTCAATGACATGTATGGCTTCCACTACCCTGGCTATTTCTTTGTCTTTACCTGTTATCCAGACAACTCCATTCTGCCCAACAAAGATATTACAGTTCGTTTCCTTTTTCAACATGGAGATCATGGAACCCCCCCTTCCGATCACTCTTGGCACTTTAACAGGTGATATCTCCATAAGTATTCCGTTATTGATAATCATAGATCTGTTATTGCGCATGGTCAGGTCCACGAACATTGAAGGGGTAAGGTCATTTACCATTACCATTACTGAATCCCCGACAGTCAGATATTTGCTCATTTCACTGGAATCAATTCGTTTTGGATATTCTGATGAATTAAGCCACCCTTCATAGGGGGACCTGATATCAAGTACCCAGTTTGAGAACGTGACCGATTTGACTGTACCTATAATCATATCATTTTTTGATGGGACATATATTCCCGACAACGGAACTACACGGACCTTATCTTTTTCACTGGCAACTCCATACAATTTCGCATATATTTTCCCGTCTCGTACATAGGTCCCGTCACCTGCTTTCTTAACATCATTTGATAAAAAATCGCCCGGGACTACTATTTTTTTATTCATTTTAACCTCTAATCAACATTATACTATTTTTCCGACAATCACTTTAAAATACGTATCTCGGCAGTTCCCTTTGTCAAATGATTTACGAGACCAAAGAAATCATCTTGCATACCCGCAGGAATGGTGACTACACCGATCCAGCTACCATCTTTTTGCCATTCTTCTTTACTCAACGTTCCGAATTTAGATATGCTTCCATAAGACTTTGGGGCATAATCCATATCGATCCGGACTGCAATATTGATTTCTTCGAATCGGATAGGTATGATAGGTCGAATCGCCTTCATCACTATCGTTACCTGTTCATCAACACTTTTCAAAGGGTCGATATGCACGCGCGCTTCTTCCATTGCACGTTCAATTCGGTTCGGAGGGTGTGGTGTCCTGGTTTGCGGGTTAATAGCATTGGCCGCAATAAAGGTAATTATCCTTCGTTTCTTCTCTTCAAGTATGGCTTTGCGCTGCTCAGTGGTCAGATGTATTTCGCCGTGCAGGATGATCTGCCTGGCAATTTCAAAAACATCCTGTGTTTTGAATGTGTTCTCAATATCCTGTTCTGCCGGTCGGTCTCCCCGGCTGGCATTTTCGAATATATCTTCTACTGCCAGTATTTTTCCAATATCTATCTCATCACCGCGTTTTAAGGATAATGCTCCATCAGGGTCTACCAACACTTCGTACTGCTTGTCCCCCTTCTTCAGTCTGGCAATTACAGCATCGTCTAGTGTGACCATATTCAACATACCTAAAAAAAATCAGGTCAATTTATTCCTCTTTTCCTTCTTTCTGGGATTCTGCTTTTACATCGGTTGACTTATCACCAGAATCCTTATCGTCAGAATGGGAATCCAATACTCTCTTGACATAATCGGCAACTTCCTGGGGTTCAAGTTTCTTAAACTGCTTTGATTGCAGTTCTACAACACCAACTTCTATGGTAGATGCATCGAACCTTCCTTCAGTGGTATTGTGTAAAGCCTCAAGACCCAGTATTATGGCAGCATCGAGTTTGATGTCATCAGAATATTTTTCCTCAAAGACTTCCATTACCTCTGCCCGGCCTGCACCAATACCCGTGGCCTTGTATTCCAGCAGTGCACCGCTGGGGTCGGTTTCGAAGAGCCTTGCTTCGCTATCCTCAACACCGGCTATCAAAAGAGCTGTACCGAAAGGCCTTACGCCACCATACTGGGTATATGTCTGTTTGAAATCGCAAATTTTCTTAGACAGGACTTCTACCCCTATGGGTTCGTCATACGATACTTTGTTAACCTGTGCTTCTACTCTCGCCCTGTCTATCAGAGCCCTGGCATCGGCTACTAAACCTGAGGTCGCAGCTCCCATGTGGTCATCTATCTGGAATATCTTTTCAATAGATTCTGCCACCAGCAGTTTGCTTGTCACTCGCTTATCCACAAGCAGTGCAACGCCGTCAACGGCTTTTACCCCCACGGCAGTGGTGCCCCGCTTAACAGCTTCGCGGGCATATTCGACCTGGAACAACCTTCCGTCAGGACTAAACACCGTGATAGCCCTGTCATAGCCCATTTGTGGTGCCATCTGCATATTATTCAATCTCCTTATATGTTAAATCAAAAACCGTTATACCAAAATATCTGGTATCTGAATTATTTAGTGTTTCTTCATAGTGAGAGGTGTCGGGTAATATATCCATTTCGTTGTTAACCCTTCGGATAATCTTGCCTGAAATCGCCAAGTTGGCTATGAAAAATTCACACTCTTCCAATTCTGCGGTTCTTTCTCTTTCTGGTTCGACCTGCTTTATGTCTTTGATTAGTAAATAGTTTTGGGTTGTTGCACGTACTGTGCCCGAAACCCCAAGAACTTTTATCCTCACCCGTACACCCTTAACGGATGAAACTGATGCCATTATACCCCTTACCTCCCAGACCTTGTTTGCAGCACATTGCATGATGCCACTGCATTCGTCAAAAGCCAGCAAGCGCATACCCAGTTCACTGCTACCGACATCACCAATAAGCGCTATTGCCGCGATGTTCAGCTCATATATAAGCTCACGCCGGGAAATTTCGTCTTCAGACGCTAGTGAAAAAGCCAGGTAGCGTTTTGATTCACGCAAGGTGGGGGGTAATATCTTCATTCCACTACCTCCACGCCTTCCATGATCCGGTTGCGGTCTGTATTACGCCTGATAATACTTTGCGGCACTATCGAAAGTGAATGCAGTGCTTCATCCTGTGTCATTCCAAAGAACATGGCCAGTGCCATCATCTCCCTTGGGGTGCGCAGGTCGTAATGGGACCTGGCATTGCTGGTTATGACCATGGGTACGCCATGTTTCCTGGCAAGCACGAGGTTTTGTCGCATAGCAGCCAGGACTTTGATCCTGCTACCGCCTCTTTGCATTATCAGTGCATCCATATTGAAATCCACGGAAACACCGTTATCTGCAGCTGCCTTAGCAAGCACGTGGTTCAGGGGTTTCCCCTGAGCTGTGGGGTGGGCCAGGATGTCCACTTTTCCATTCTCGACTGCAGCACGGTTTATATCTTCATTTCCCCCGCCGATGATGATAAAGTCCACATTCCCCCTCAACCTGTTTACTTCTTTGGTGAGTTTTGATACACTTTCTACCTGGATCTCGATACCCGTATATACTTCAAAGTTTTTGAGAGCCGGATGGGGAATATCATGTTTGTGAAGGGTGTTGTTCCTGTTGAAAGAGGTCAGGCAAATTCCTGAATATCCCAGATCATTTGCTTCCAGTGCCAACCTGGACGGGGAATCTGCACAGTCGGGGAGGGAGTGAACATTTAAATCGTAGAATCTTGATCGCTTTAATACACCCATGGTCAGTCCTCTTTGCCAAACATTTCCCTGGCCGCTTCAATTGCAGCTTCGCGCCTGGCCGGATATACTTCAATCTTGATTCTTAAAAGCACGGCATCTGATGAGCTGGTTATTACCAGTTTGCCATGGTATGCTTCCTGTTTGTCAAACCGTATGAACAGGTTGCAATCATCATCCACCCTGCGTGGCAGTTCATTGATGAGTCTCTCTATGCCGGCAACTCCCAGGTTTTGCCTGATAAGGTCAGTTATATACTGGCAGTCTTTTTTCTTTTTCACTTCAGCTTCCATTACGATAATAGGATTACCATGATACCCTTGTGCAACGGTTTCGTGAACTATGTCAGAACCATCCTTTTCGGAATCATACGACGGGAGAAATAAATCCAGGGCTGACCTGACCTTTTCCGGGTCTTCCGTTGCCTGGGCAGTGGTTCGCAGGGCGATATAATGCATCATGCTTGAAGCTAATTGATGCTAAAACACATAAAAATGAAAGGACGTGAGGTGGATAACCTCACTTTCCAATATTGCCCCGGGACCTGATACTGGGTCTGTTCTTCTCAGTACCATTACCCCGTTTGCGCTGACCTCTGCCTTTGATGCCGGCACTTGTCTTGCCCCTGAATACCCTGCCTTTCTGGGCCGGTTCGCACAGCCAGTTCAGGTTGGGGTCGCTCTTTATGACAGGGTGGCTGATATCCACCATGATGATTTCGTACCATTTATGTTTGCCATCTTCTCCGACCCAGTACGAGTTAAGTACCTGCAGGTTGGGGAATCTGCGTGCTGCCCGCTCTTCTGCCATGCGCTGGATGCTTTTGCCACGGGTGATTTTTGTCATACCCATGCGTTTGGTCCTGCGGCCCCTGATGTAACGTGATTTGCGTGCGCCACCGCGCCTGATACTCACCCTTGCCATGACGATACCCTGCTTGGCCTTGTAGCCAAGACCCCGGGCGCGGTCAAGGCGGGTGGGTTTTTCTATCCTCTGTACCGATGCTTCACGTCTCCATTCCTGGAGTCTGTGCCATCTCAGTTCGTGTACATACGTCTCATCAGGATTTTTCCAGGCGTCCCTGATGTAACCATACATTGATTTTGCCATGTTTCGTAATCTCCAAATAGTGTGTCCATGTTTCACGGTTCAGCCCACGGGGGCCACATCCCTGCGGGACGTATCCCGCCAATGAAACCGGCATGTTTTGTGGGGCTTATAGATACGTTAATGGGTAATAAAGGTTGGGGAAGCCATATCTTTATAAAAAATTCCGGCACTAATCCTAAAGCATATTTAGAATACTGTCCCGAAATTCAAGATATTCACACGATGTTAAAGAGAACTACAATTATTTGCATGGGCATTGATTGCGCAGATAACCTTTATTCAAACATAGGTAAGCGGATGGTACTCCATCCTTTCCCCGCAACCGGAACACTCAGCAAAACCGCTATGGGGAATTACCGTAACCTCCTTTGAACATTTTGTGCAGACGATAGAATCCCCTATCTTTAGCCGCTCTTCCACTACCGCAAGTATCCTGTGTGCTGTCCGGAAGATATGCTCCCTGTACCGGGTAGCAATATAATAACTGACCAGAGCCAGCAATATTCCCCCAACCAGGTCAGTTATCCAGTGGATGCCAAGGTACAATGTTGAGAACAGGATGGCAAGAGTTGAAACAATAGAGAACACCTTGTATCTCTCAAGGTTTGTCCTGAACACAACGACCAGTGTTGCCATAATAGATAGTGCGGCATGCAGGCTGGGAAAATCATTGTCAAGAAGTGGGTCAGCTATCCTTACCCCATGCTCGATGATGGGGCTCAGGTCATACAACAATGTAGAGACATTGGGGAGGGTATGTCCGGTAACAGCAATCGGTATAAAGATGTAGAAAGGAAAGGCTACAATGTATATTAGTATAAATGCAATGGTATATTCTTCAAGGGCATGCAGGTTGCGGGTATATATCAGGACAATGAACGTAAAAACCATCAGGAAAGAAAAGGCCATGAGATATACGAAGGCTGTAAGGTATGTTAGCAGGGGTGTTGCAAAACTCTGGAAATGGCTTACAAGATCGCCCTCTATCATAACAAGATATCCCGTATAATCTGCATTTACCCTCGGACCCAGGGCATTTACAATATATGACTGGGACTGCATAAGTATATAGACAAGGAATGCACAAACGAAAAATGGCCCGAATCCGATCAGGAACCTGCGCGGGGAAATACGGCCATATTGTTTCTTCACTTCCCCGGGAATAAGAAGACGAAACCCGGCCATTGTCATCAATGCAAGAAGCGGCAGCATAATCACGGTCATAAGATACGTCGAAGTCATTCCATCCTCCTGAACTGCTTCTATTAAATCGTCGAATATTAAGGTTTGTGCAATTCCCCCCTGAAAAATCAAAATCTTATTATCTAATAATCTCATTATACGTGGCATTATGTTCACCATAATTACAGGTTCCCAGTTCGGGGATGAAGGTAAGGGCAAGATCGTTGACCTCATGGCAGGGCAATATGACCTCATCGTGCGATTCCAGGGCGGCGATAACGCAGGTCATACCGTAGTCGTGAACGGTAAAATATACAAGTTACACCTCACCCCATCTGGTGTCCTGTACAATGCCAGGTTACTCATCGGCCCCGGTACCGTACTGAATCCCCAGACCCTTGCCCGGGAACTTGATACCCTTGCAGCGGACGGTACCATGGTAGACGAAAAGAAGCTGGGCATAGATGCAAAGACCAGTATCATCATGCCGTACCATGTGGAACTTGACGGCCTGGGCGAGTCGGCACGCACAGAGAAGATAGGTACCACCAAACGGGGTATCGGCTATGCTTATATTGACAAGGTTGCACGGGACGAAATACAGATGGCAGACCTGGCCGACGAGGTGCGGCTGCGCAAGCGGCTCAAAGAACTATCTCCCTTAAAAGCGGCCCAGATACAGAGTATGGGCGGAGATCCCCATATCATGGAAGACGAGTCCTGGATCAGACAGTATATAGAACTGGGTCGCAGGTTCGCACCTTATATCGCCGATGTATCCCATGAAGTTAACACCGCCCTTGATGCAGGTAAGAACGTGCTTGCAGAGGGCGCCCAGGGTGCATTCCTTGACGTGATACACGGCACCCAGAAATTCGTAACTTCATCTTCATGTATCGCAGGTTCTGCCTGTGCTAATCTGGGCGTGGGACCCACACGGGTGGATGAAGTGCTGGGAATTGTCAAGGCCTACATCACCCGCGTGGGTGAAGGGCCACTACCCACCGAACTTCTGGACACGACGGGAGAACAGATACAAAAAGCAGGTGGTGAATTCGGCACAACCACTGGCCGTCCAAGACGCTGTGGCTGGTTCGACCTGCCGCTGGCTAAAAAATCAGTAGCACTTAACGGTTATACTCATATAGCACTGACCAAACTCGACGTGCTGTCCAATATACACCCCCTGAGGATCTGCATGGCATACGAACTGGATGGCGTAAGACTGGATTATCCGCCTGAATCCACATCTGACCTGGCCCGCTGCAAACCTGTGTATGAAAACCTGGATGGCTGGGACGAAGACCTTACAGGCATTCTGGCCATGGACGACCTGCCAGCTGCTGCCCGTGAATATGTAGATAAACTTGAGTCCCTCATGGGTGTTCCATTCAGATATATATCAGTGGGACCGGGAAGGGAACAGACATTTATAAAATGATTGCCAATATTTAGTATGGGATTTGTGGAATGGACTCTTTGAGCAGTGATGTTGTTGAACCCATCAAGTTGAAGGTAGCGGAGGCTGACCAGAGGGATGTGGGAAAGGGCGTGGTGCGTATCGATGAGAAGAACCGCACGAAATTAGGCATCAATGTTTTTGATGTCCTGGAGATAAAGGGGGATAGGGTTACTTCTGCTATCGTGGGCCGGGCATATCCTGCCGATGAAGGAATGGATATCATTCGCATGGACGGCCTGACACGGACCAATGCCAGGACCGGTATCGGGGAATTTGTGGACGTGAAAAAGGCCCAATGGTATGAAGCCCGGAAAGTAACTCTCGCTCCAGTTGCCAATAATATCAGGATATTTGCTCCCAGCGATAGCCTTCGGGTCATATTCCAGCACAAGACCGTGAGCAAAGGAGATATAATCTCTTCAACCAGTTTGCGTAAGCAACGGTATGAAACACTGGCAGGAGACACGGTGCTTGACGATATCCTGCACGGCTTTTTAGGTGGTCCTTCCTTTGGATTGGGTGAGATTAAACTGCAGGTGGTTTCTACAAATCCTGGCGGTATAGTCAAGATAACTGACATCACTGAGCTCGAAATGCTTCCCGAAGCAGTGGAATTCCCTGAACAGGTTATTCCCGAGGTCATGTATGAAGACCTGGGCGGCATCAAACCCGCGCTGACCCGGGTGAGGGAAATTATTGAACTCCCCCTCAAACATCCCGAACTGTTCAGCAGGCTGGGTATTGAGCCGCCCAGAGGTGTACTGCTTCACGGTCCGCCCGGCACTGGCAAGACAATGCTGGCCAAGGCAGTGGCCAATGAGTCCAATGTGTATTTTATTACTATAAACGGGCCCGAGATCGTAAGCAAATATTACGGTGAGAGCGAACAGCGTCTTCGCGAGGTGTTCGATGAAGCTGAAAAGAACGCACCCAGTATCGTGTTCATTGATGAGATAGATTCCATTGCTCCCAAGCGGGCAGAGGTTACGGGTGAGGTGGAGCGCAGGGTGGTGGCGCAGTTACTGTCTTTGATGGACGGCCTGAAGTCACGCAAGAATGTTATTGTCATCGGCGCCACGAACCGGCCAGAGGCATTAGATATGGCACTGCGGCGGCCTGGCCGGTTCGACAGAGAGGTCGAGCTGCGGGTCCCTGATACCGAAGGACGGCTCGAGATATTCCAGATTCATACCAGGGGTATGCCGCTTACTCCTGATGCCGACCTGAACCAGCTTGCGGAAATATCGTACGGGTTTGTAGGGGCCGATATCGCAGCATTGGTCAGGGAGGCGGCCATGAATGCACTGCGCAGAGTACTGCCTGATATTGACCTGGAACAACAGGAGATACCAAAGGAAGTGCTTGAAAAACTCCAGGTGACCTTGAATGATTTTGAGGAGGCCATGAAAGAGGTGCAGCCTTCGGCACTCAGAGAGATACTCTTTGAAATACCCAATGTAACCTGGGACGATATCGGCGGTCTTGGTGATGTTAAAGAGCAACTGCGCGAGGCTGTGGAATGGCCTCTTCGTTTCGGGGCATCATTCAGGCGTATCGGTGTTGAATCGTCAAGAGGCATTCTGCTGTACGGCCCCCCTGGCACGGGTAAGACCATGCTGGCAAAGGCTATTGCAAACGAATCAGATGCTAATTTCATCACTGCCAAGGGCAGCGACCTGCTGTCCAAGTGGTACGGGGAAAGTGAGAAACATATTGCTGAGGTGTTCAAGCGCGCCCGCCAGGTGGCGCCTGCCATAGTGTTCCTGGACGAGCTGGACGCATTGGCGCCTATCAGGGGGGCTGCTGCCGGTGAACCCCAGGTGACGGAGCGGATCGTGAACCAGCTGCTCTCTGAGCTGGACGGGCTGGAGGAACTGCGGGGCGTGGTGGTGATTGGCGCCACGAACCGGCCTGATATCATTGACCCGGCATTGATAAGGCCGGGGAGGTTCGATGAACTTATCATGGTACCTGTGCCTGACAAAATTACGAGGAAAAAGATATTCCAGGTACATACCAGGAAAATGGCACTGGACAGGGACATTGATATCGATACCCTGGTAGAACTGACTGACGAATACACAGGTGCCGATATTGCAGCAGTCTGTAAAAAGGCGGGTAAGTTCGCTTTGCGCGAGAATATGGATTGCGAGTGTGTCAGTCAAAAACATTTCATTGCCGCCGTTGAGGATACAGGACCCAGTGTAACACCTGATACGATGAAGTATTACGAGAGCCTGAAATCCGAATTACGCAAGAAACGCTCAAAACAGATAGAGTCCGGAATATACGTTTAGCGTCACGGGGAGCATTATGATACATGAAGCAGTACTGTTCGACAGGCTGGAGAACGGTAAGGTACAGTGCCACGTTTGCGCGCATGAGTGTACGATCGCAAAAGGCAGGTCAGGTATTTGCGGCGTCAGAGAGAACCGGGACGGCACTTTGTTCACCCTGATTTACAATACCGTCTCCAGCGAGGCTGTTGACCCTATCGAAAAAAAGCCCCTGTACCATTTCCTGCCCGGGACGCTCAGTTATTCCCAGGGTACAATCGGGTGCAATTTCAGGTGTAAGCATTGCCAGAACTGGACCATCTCACAGGTAAGCCTGGAGAATGCATATACCAGCGAGATTACGCCAGATGAGTCAGTGGCACGGGCTGTGGGTGCGGGGTGCGCCAGCATGTCCTGGACCTACAATGAGCCTACCATCTGGCACGAGTTCACTCATGATTCTGCAAGACTGGCCCACGAAGCAGGCCTCAAGACCGTATACGTGACCAACGGCTATATTACCGAGGAGGCATTGCGGGATATCTCCCCGCACCTGGATGCTTTCAGGGTGGATATCAAGTCTTTCAGGGATGAGTTTTACCGGAAAGTGTGCGGAGCACACCTGCAGCCAGTACTGGATTCGGCTGTAGTGGCACGGGAGCTGGGCATGCATATCGAGGTGGTCAATCTTATCATCCCCGGCCAGAATGATGATCCTGCAGAAACACTGGCTCTTATCGAATGGGTCCGGGATAACCTGGGTATCCAGACCCCGGTCCATTTCACGAGGTTCCACCCCATGTACAAAATGGAGGATGCTTCACCTACGCCTATAATTACTCTTGAGAAGGCATGGCAGATGGCAAAGGATGCGGGCCTGGAGTATCCGTATGTAGGTAATGTGGCAGGGCACGAGTTTGAGAACACGTACTGTCCGGACTGCAGGACATTGCTCATTGACAGGTCCGGGTATCGTATTGTGGGGAATGTCATCACACAGGATACTACGTGCCCGAAATGCGGATACAGCATTTCGATTGTTATGTAGTACAGTGTAAATTGGTCCGGCATCATTTTCCATGAAACGTCAAGCAAAGAATGGTTCATACCATCCTTGTTAAGGAAGACTATTTATTAAAGGATGTCTTAACTAAATGGAAATGGATATTCCAGCAATTATCAGCTCAGACACTTTTGAACTTATCTTCATCCCGATCTTGATTTTCTGTGCCAGGGCTTTAGACGTATCCATAGGGACCATCCGCATCATATTTGTTACCCGTGGACGGAGATTACTTGCCCCTCTGCTTGGGTTTTGTGAGATCATGATCTGGTTGCTTGCAATCGGGTCTGTTATGCAGAACTTTACCAATCCACTCTATTACATTGCCTATGCAGGAGGTTTCAGTCTCGGGAATTTTATGGGGATAATGATTGAAGATAAACTGGCTATGGGTACGGTGGCTGTACGAATAATTACCGTAAAGGATGCCGGGCTGCTCATAGAACAACTAACGTCAAAAGGGTATGGAGTGACCAGCCTGGATGCAATGGGCGCTACCGGGCAAAAAGTAATGATCATTTTCACGATCATTAAGCGCAAGGACCTCCAGAACGTTGTTGAAGTGATAACAGAATTCAATCCGCTGGCGTTCTATTCGGTACAGGAGGTTCGGGCTATAAATAAAGGGGTGTTCCCGGTGGAAAGACCATTCTATCAGGAAAAATTCCTGAGCTCATTGAAGAATAAGCAAAAATGATGCTTTGTGTCGTACCTAAAATCCTGTGGGATCGATATTTGTTGAATATCTGTTTTAACAGATAGGGGAATGAGACTTCATCAGGGCCCGCTCTATCGGATATCACCGTGTGGTTGACATATTTCAGATACGGATAGGCAAAATCGTTAAGTATACGATTTAATAAATTGTAATACTATACCATGAAGACCATATCAGTACGGCTGCCAGAGCAATATATCCATGATATTGAAGACGCGGCCGGACAGGAACTAATAGACAAGGGCACCATGCTTCGCAAGCTCATAGGGAACGGCCTTGAGGAATACCGCATCAAAAAGGCACTGGAATCTTATTCAGAGGGAAAGATATCCCTGTGGAAGGCGGCTGGCAAGGCAGGAATAACTTACCGGGCAGCCCTTGAGGAACTGAAGATACGAAATATTCCGTTCAGGTATGAAAAAGAGGACCTGGATGTGGATATTGATTGGGCTTTGCAGGAAAAATGACTGTTAGTAATTCAGGTCCGTTAATCCACCTTGCCATGATTGGTAGGTTGGACCTTTTAGAATCTCTTTTTGGCAGGGTTATTATCCCATGCACCGTCAAAACCGAAGTAGTTGACCGAGGAAAAGAAGAGGGTAAGGCTGATGCTTTTCTGGTTGAGGGGGAGATTGAGAATGGGTGGATTGTTGTTGAAGATGCTATTAATGGTGGGGCTGAAGATATCGCAGACAGCGCGGGCATTGAATTAGGAGAGGCCCAAGCCATTATGCTGGCCAGGAGCGAGAAATGCCTGGTCTTGCTGGATGACCTGGCAGCAAGAAGATTTGCAATAGGATTGGGGTTGGAGGTTACGGGTTCTATTGGTGTGCTGGTAAGGGCAGTTAAAGTGGGGTTAATATCCAGGAACGAGGGGCTGGATGCTCTGGAGAAACTGGCGCGGGTTATGTGGCTCAGTGTGGGGGTGTATGAGGATGTGCGGAAGGTTGTTGAGGGGTTATAATTGAAAGGTGGGTTTCTATGGATGATGAGCATAAAAGCGAAATGAATACCGCTACCAAACTCTACAAGGAAGGGAAGATTACTCTCAGGGAAGCTTCTGATATTACAGGAATCCCTTTAAGGGATATTCTCCATAAGTTCAGCAAAATGGGTTTATACATCAGGTATGATGAAGATGAGTTAAAGGAAGATATTGAATGACTGTGATATCTGATTCACGACATTTTTGTATTTTACAATATTGTTTTTTTTAAATAGTCCAATTTGAAATCACAATTTCTGGTGAATTATAAGCACATCACCAAGTTTCTCAAAATCAGAATCGGCTGTTACAAGTTCTGAATCCATGGCTTTTGCACAGGCGTAAATCAATGCATCCATAGCATGTAGTTTATACTGGATGGAAAGGTCTGCCGCAGACCGGGAAATATCTTTATCGAGATTAATAACTATACTCCTGTCTTCTACGAAAGTAAGAGCGTCTTCCATATCTCCTTCAAAACCATCCCTCATCAATTTGCGTTTGATTTCAAAAATGGATATTACCGAGGTGTAGAGCATACTGTTTGACTCAATAATCGTTTTTACCTGCTTGCTGGTGGCGAAAAAATAGGACAACCAGGCGGATGAATCCATCAGTTTACATTCTGTCTTCTTCATCCCGCAGACCTTCCAGTACTTCATCCATTGATTTTGTCCCCAGGGCACCGTACATTGACTTCTTTTGTTTCAGGCTTTTTTTCAGCATCCACTGGATGACATCTTCATAGGTGGGCAAGTCAAGGTTCTTTTTGAGCTGCTTTAAGGTTTGGCGTGTTGAGTCAGTAATTTGGATTGTGGTCATTGGGTTATATGTTATAGGCTATAGTATTAATAATTTACTAGATTTATTGTATTTACGTTTGATTAAAAATAAGGTCGTGTCCCAGATTTATTGAACAGGCACTGTGCACGTTTGACCGGGCTTTGCAGGAAAAATGACTGTTATTTTTTATCTGTTTCTGCCGTGTTCAACTACAATATTACTCTTAACCGATGACCCATGTATTTTATTTACATAACCGAATTTCGAAATGTTTAAATTACAATACATTAGTAGATATTATAGCCAGTTGACTGAAGAAATGGATGGAAAATATATGGGAGAGAAAATGCCGGATAAGATGAAAAACTGTAATGAAGAGAGCTATTACAGGCCTACGGTACTTAAGTCCGAGGTATAGTGACT
>JAHYIS010000029.1 GCA_019429385.1 ANME-2 cluster archaeon
ACATTGTGTAATCCCTTTGTTACAAGAGTAGTATTGCTCACGCTTATTATTATATCATTTGCGGGATTGGTAGTAGTGTTTATCAAATAATCATCAATATACACATAAGTAGCGTTCACCCCGCTACTGTCATTGACCTTGAAACTGATCGTCACTCCTTCCCCCACCTCAATATAAGTATCGCTGTCGGTACTGGCAAACTCTGATATCGTAATATTATAAATATACGGACCAATGGTATCATTCGTTGAAACAGTTACCGTGCTGTTGCTGATTGTGGCCCTGCTGACTGAACTGGCATTGTAGTTATACGTCTTATTATCCAGGTCAACAATATCCTTAACCTTGGTAGCATTTCGCCATTTACCAGATATATTATAAGGACCCAGGGAAGTATTGCCAGGCACCCATACATCATAGGTCAGATACCCACTGGGAACACCTTTTGATTCCAAATTCCATAACGGGTAAATATCTGCAAAAGCCCATTCATATTCCCCGGTAATACTGTTATTTCCCTGATAACCCAGTTTGGCACTGACTTCATAATCATTAAGGTTCTTATCCAAAGAGGGGTCATGCCACTCGTCGATGATCGACCAGCTGTCAGGCAATTTTTCTGCAATGAAGACAAATTCCTGTCTGGCAGTTGAATTAATGGTATAATCAAGACGCACGGTGAAAACAGTACCGTTCTGGACATCAACAGTTGAGTTTCCATAAAAAGACCGGTTCACAATGAGGGCATCAGGTGCTGATGCTACCATGATCGAAGCACACATGAATAGCATCATAATAATAACCAGGGAATTTCGTCTGTGTGCTGGTAACATAGAACCTTCTCATGTTTTTTAATTCAGTTTTTCAATAATGTTCAGTATCAAGTTATCCAATCAGGGTATCGATATCATGATTGGAATACAATTTGGAAGTATTATTATGATTGAATCAAATGTTTATTAAATTTTGGATGATTTTTATATTTTTTTTGCCTTCATGAAGACCAGGACAATGACGCTACAGGTAATGAATGCCAACAATGCCAGCGTCAAATCAAAACCATTTAGCCGGCTATCTTTTTCAGGAAATGTTGGACTGTCTACAATAATCGCTGTTGGTTGTGTTGTAGGCACTGCCAGTTTCTTTTCGCTGCCTGTAACAACAAATGATGAAAAACCGGGTGTTTCTGCCCTGAAATAAACATATGTATAATCGTCACCTGTTTGCATCGTAGCCAACGGTTCCCATCCATCATCATATCTTGATAATCGAATCGAATCCTCTGCAATGTTTTTCTCTGATATCCATTCCTTTTCCACCCTGAACGAAATACTGGCATTGGCAATAGTACGCTCTGTAGCCCAACCTGCATTCCCCACCCAGATGTTAACATACCTGTATACATTACCGGTAGGAGACGAATCCACAAGCGACGACCTGCCATTTAATACCTCTACTACAGTATCAATATCCCCATAATTCATCCGTGACGTGAAATTGACATATGTTATTATGTTGTCCAGTTTCTCAAAATGGTGCGACACAGGCTTATCTACCCCTGAATATTTCCTGTCGATCTCCCTGACCAGGATATTCGCAGGGTCCTCTTCAGTACTTGAACTCACGCTTGAACCAGAACCCGATGAACTGGCAGTTGCCACCATCACATTTCCACCGGCTGCTATTCCCACCGATTCAGGATATCCGATTACATAATCGTTCGTTGCGATTATGCCGTTCACGTAATACGTTCCGGCAATAGCGGGCATGCCAATATCTGCTTTATAGATACCTGTTCCTACCCTGGTCGCGCTAACCTCTGCAATATTTGAACTCCCCTGGAACAATATTCCTTTAAGCTGGTCCAAAGGGTCAGCAGGGACACCGCCCTTGCTAGTGGTTATCGTCACGCTCAGAGTTTCACCGGGTTGAAGCCGGGTCTTATCAGGTGTTACCGTCATTGCGTATTCTGAAATCACTACCGGTTTTGCACCTTTATACTCTCCGCTGCTCAACACCACGATGCCATACGTTGACGGAACAGATTGACCGGGGATGGTTACTGTTCCTTTTCCCTTGGATAAAAGGGTATTCTGGACCCATACCTGATTCATATCCATGTCCACCAGTTGTACTTTCATACTGGTATATGAGGGGTCCAATTCTATAGAGGCCTGGATATCCTGACCGGTAAGATATGAGCCGACATTATCGATGTCACAAACATAACCATCATAGGAAACTGCAGCATCCGGTACATCCACATACCGGTCTAAAATAATTGTGGAATCAAGTACTACAGCACTGGATTGGGGGAATATTAAGAAAGATAGTAAAAGCAAACATGCGAATTTAACGTTTATGGCGTCCTCCCCCTACCAATAGTGGTTCCAATATATTATCCTTATATGTAAAATGTAACCTGAAATATTCAGATTATCTCTAAAACCTTATAACATACGATTGCGGAAAATGAAACAAGGAGCGGCATTATACTCATATTCATCGAACAATTTATCGCCCTGTTCCACAGGGATGACGCTGACAATATCTCTTTGGCCGAGAGCATTACTATCAGTGCGATGACTGCCAGTACACCATACTCGGGAAGTCCCATAGTTGTTGTCATGGATAGAGCACTGACCGCAGCAGAAGATGATACTGCTGCGCTTGTAGTAGAACTTGCCAGGGTGGATGAAACAGCTGCACTGGCTGTAACAGCTGAAACAGTTGTAGCTGATACAGTAGTGGCTGAAACGGTCGTTGATGAAATTACACTGGTAAGCATTTATTTATCACTCTGTGAAATTGAATTTCAGTAATTATATATATGTTTTTCAGCAATTAGATATCTGGATTTATTTATATTACTCTTCATTAATTAACTTATCCCAACAATACATATAAGTATTTCTCAATCCATACAAATTCCAATTATAATTATCATAAAAGTTTAGCATGAGCGTTATACAAGCCCGCAATGTCACAAAACAGTACAAGGTAGACGATATCATTATCAATGCCCTCTCAGACATAAACCTGGAGATCGAGGCAGGTGAGTTCGTCGCCATCAAGGGACCCAGCGGTTCAGGTAAATCCACACTATTGCATTTACTGGGCTGTGTGGACCGCCCGAGCAGTGGCGATATTTTCATCAACCACAAGAACACTTCAAACCTCTCAGCCGGAGAACTGGTCAGGCTCAGACTCATGCAGATAGGGTTCGTATTCCAGCAGTTCTACCTGCTTCCAGCACTTACTGCCTTTGAAAATGTAGAACTTCCCATGCGTGAAGCCTGGGTGCCCAAAAAAGAGCGCAAAAAGCGGACCCTTGACCTGTTAGATTTAATGGGACTGGCAGACCGTACCAGGCACATGCCTTCCCAGCTCAGCGGCGGGGAACAGCAAAGGGTGGCCATTGCCAGGGCACTTGCAAACAATCCCGCTATAATCGTGGCAGACGAACCTACAGGAGAACTTGACTCCACCAATGGCGAGCGCATCCTCCAAATATTCGAATCCATAAACCAAAAATCAGGACAGACTATTTTAGTAGTAAGCCATGATGAGTACGTAACATCCAGGGCACACAGGATAATCCATCTCAAAGACGGGAGAATCGTAGAGTGACATACCTGAAAATGGCATTACGAAATCTTTACCGCCGCCGTTCACGCACTGTTTTTACCATTGTTGCCATTGGCATGACAGTATCTATGATGGTCCTGCTCATATCTGTCAGCCTGGGATTGAAAGAATCCAGTGTACCCACCGGGTCTATTGACTTCTGGGTGGTGCCTGCAGATTCTGATATACTTGACCCGATAACCGGTTCTGGCCAGATAATGCTGGGTGATGTACACATGGGATTGGAAACCCTGCTCAATGACCCATCAGTGAAAGGTGCCAGCCCGGTAATGAACAGGATTGTATATGCCAGGTCGGGTGACAGTAACCAGGTAAACGTGGTCCTGGCAGTGGGTATTGTTCCGGGAGCCATTGATGTCATGCCAGCCTCGATTGACGGTTTTACGAAAGGAGACCCCTATTTCTATGATGGGGAATGGACTGCAGAAGCTGTGGTCAACAGGCAGATGGCCGACCTGCTGGGCATTGGTATCGGCGATGCGTTATACATAAACATGTCCTCAGACGCCCTGGCAGCTTCAAAACCTTTCAGGGTCATGAATATCGTAGACACCGTGGAATACTCCAATTACCCGGGTGCGGTATTACATCTTTCAGAACTCCAGAAGATCACCGGACACCTGGAAGATGACAGGGCAGACCAGATAGTGGTGGACGGACCCGATGCCGGACCGCTGCTCAGGTTAATGTACCCCCAATATCTTGTTCTGACTGGCACTGAATATGTAGGCCACAGGATTATCAGTGATAAACGCATCCTGCCTACCGCTGCCGCATCATCGCTTATTTCCTTTGTGCTGGGAGTGTTGTTCATAGGCACTACAATGGTAATGTCCATCAGCGAAAGGGAAGGGGACATGGCGGTAATGAGGGCCATCGGCATTTCAAGACTTTCCATACTCAAGGAAGTGTTCTATGAATCGCTGCTCATCTCAGCCGCGGGCGGTTTGGTAGGAGTGCTGTTTACCCTGACCGGAAAAGTCTTGTTAAATATTGCACTGTTACGATTGATCGGGCTCGATGTCAGTCCCGTTACCGAACTCCCACTGCTGGCCGGGGGATTTGCCGTAGCTGTTGGTGCGGGCATATTCACCGGGCTGCTGGCAGCCATGCTCATGAAACAACCGGACATATCCAGGGTATTCTGATGCTGGTGTCTGCCTGATTCTCTATACACAATCCAATATACCCAGTTCAATATGTACGCTTCAGTATTCCTTTCTCAGGTCAACTATCCGCTGAGCCTTGCCAGCAGTCCTGGGAATGGTCCCCCGTTCCACCAGTTCTACTACCGTCCTGAGATTGAGTACGGTTCTTAGCTTCTCTTCTACATTGCACCTGAGATTTTCAAGGTCCTTAAGCTCACCGGTGAAGGCCCGGTCAGTAAGTTCCACCCTGATATGCATCTCATCCAGTTTGTGACGCTTGCGGTCAATGACCACCTGGAACTGGTCGCCAACTTCGGAAATGTCCATGAGCACCCCCTCTATCTGGGACGGGAATACGTTAATACCGCGCACGATGAGCATATCATCAGCCCTTCCTACCACCTTATCAAGAATAGTATGGGTGCGTCCGCACGGGCATTCATCTTCCCTGATAATGGTAATGTCACCTGTCCGGTAGCGTATCAATGGCATGGCCTCCTTGGTGAGCGATGTCAGTACCAGTTCGCCCCGCTCGCCCGGGGCCACATTCTCTCCGTTCTTGTCCAGCACCTCGACCAGGAAATGGTCATCCCAGATATGCAGGCCGTCCTTCTCCTGGCATTCAAAAGCAACGCCCGGACCGAACATCTCGGACAGGCCGTAGGAATCATACGCATTGATTCCCAGTGCTTCTTCCAGTTCCCGTCTGGTATTCACAGACCAGGGTTCTGCACCAAAACATCCTGTCGTGAGGGACAATAGGTCCACCATATCATGTTCCCGGGCGGTCTCGGCGAGATACAGGGCATAGGAAGGCGTGCAGTGGAGGGCCGTGACACCGAAATCTATCATCATCTCAAGCTGGTGTCTGGTATTGCCCGTACCGCTGGGTACTGCAGTAGCACCGATCCGCTCAATACCGAAATGGATACCAAGACCCCCAGTGAACAGGCCATAATTGACTGCATTCTGGAACACATCACCGGGCCCGAGACCCACCATTGTGAAATTTCGTGCCATCAGGTCACTCCAGGTCACGATATCCCCAGCCGTATAACCCACCACGGTGGATTTCCCGCTGGTACCGCTGGATGCATGCAGCCGCACCACGTCCCGCATGGGTGTGGCGAAAAGGCCAAATGGGTAATTATCTCGCAGGTCGGTCTTTTTGGTGGTTGGAAGTCTGGCTACATCTTCCAGGCTGGTGATGTCTTGCGGCTTTACATTTCCAAATCCCTGCCGGTAAAAAGGAACGTGGTCATAAACATTCTTTACGACATTTTTCAGCCTTTTTAATTGCAGTGCCCTGATATCACTTCTCTGCATTTTTTCATACTTGGGCTGCCAGTATTTCATGGACGTTTTATCGTACCTGTTTAGTTAAAGTATTTTTCATTTCAGATGAAGGAATACCGTGACCGAACGTACATTCAGAGCAGTAACCTGGAAAATATAAGCAGGCTCACACATATCAACAGCACTGAAATATAGAGCTTCAGATGAGCAGCATTCATATCCTTTATGACCCTGGGTCCGATCTGCCCACCAATGACCACTGACGGGAGCACGAATACCAGGACACTGGACAAAATATTGGTGTTATCTGTCAATACACCCATGAATTCATGGTTCATCCTTGTCAGGGCGGCAACAACATTCACGATAAAAATGATGACGGTGGCCGAACCTATCACTTCAGATGGATGGCGGACCTTTTTGTGGTTCCACATGCCGGGGACTATCAACTTGCCCAGACCTGTAGCAATGAGTCCCTTCATGAACCCTGCCAAAAACCCGATACCCCAGAAAACTTTTTCATGCCTGATTTGTGCTTTCGGGGATGAGATGCAGGATTTGAGCATATGGCTCCCGTATATGATTATAAATGTACCAAAAATAAACACCAGAATTTCACCATTGACATAGGATGTCAGCAAGGCGCCGATAACAGCACCCGGTATTGTTGGAATAAGGTACTGCCGGACCAGGTACCAGTTCACAGTCCCCTGGTAAATGTTCCTTACTACTCCGCTTCCGAATCCGAATATCATAGTAATAAGTGCCAGCCAGAACGTGACACGGGGGTCCAGTTTTACACAGATAAGATATACCGGTATCCAGAAATTAGCACCTGAGATGCCTGCTGACATTGCAAGGGTGGCAATGACCAGACCCGCGGGGAAGAGATACCAGTACGTGAGGTCGATGTTCATAGGATATCTTTATTTTCTCTAATGACAGCTGTTGTCGATGCAATCAATGTTATCACTGTTATCACTGTTATCGGTGTTATCGGTGTTATCGATGCTAGTGGTGTTATCAGTATTATCAAAATAATCGATATTTTGATTCAGAATTCGGTCAGGGAACGCTGGGACTGGTCCGAAGCCCTGGTTTGATTTTTAATTTCACCTGATTCTTTGTCCTGGTCCAGGTCCGTTGTTACTGACGAGGTCAGGATTTCGTCATCCACTTCCACACTGCCATACTGACCGCCACCGCCCGGTATCACCCTGACCTTACCTTCGCGGAACATCCTGACAGCATGTATCACCGCCGGCTCCACTCCCTTTATACCATCAAGTTCAGCATCCAGAAGCACGGTAACCTCGCTGCCGAACCTGTCCACCAGGAGTTCCCATGCATCCCTGACCTTTTTGGCAGTAGTACTTTTGGTTCCCAGTGCCATCATAATGATCTCGGACAGCGGCACCAGGTGCAGGTAGGGCGGCCTGTGAGCAGGATGGACATGGCTGTCCGCGAGTTCTTCCACACGGTCACATACACCTTTCTTGATACGCCCGCCACAGGTGCAGCGCCAGTTCTTCCCTCTACTCTCTTCCAGGGTATAATGCCTGAAACAGCGGATACAGGCAGATTCATGGTATTTGCCTTCCTGGGGGAACAGTCCCGCGTTCATGACCGGACCCCGGCCATCCTGCCTGAGTATAGCCTTTTCAAGTTCACCGAAGGTGATATCTTCCATCCGGAACCTGGTGAATTCACGTGCCAGTTTATTAGGCCAGGGACTGTGGGCATCGCTGTTGGTCAGGAATGTCAGCCTGTGCAGTTCGCTGATGCGGTCGGCCAGGTCAGTGTCAGCACTCAGTCCCAGTTCCACGAAACTGATATATGGTGCCAGTTCCCCGTAGCAACTTTCAAGGCTGTCGTGGGAAGCATACATGGCGGTCCAGGGCGTGAATGCATGGGCCGGGCCTATCATTGCACCGGCTTCTCTGGCCAGTTCAGCGATCTCCACACCGCTGAGGTTTACGTTGGGCCGCCCGTCCGTGTCTATATTGACCGATGCTGGCTCCATTGCTTCGCGCAGTTCCTCTGCTTTTGATATATCGGGTATAATGAGCAGGTGATGCACCCTGTCAGTGTCCTCAAGTTCAGTTGTCAGTACGAATCGGGCATTGTCCATTCCATATATGCCGTCTGTTACTTCGGACATGGTCTTTATCTCGTCCAGCCACTTGCTGTGCAGGCAGTCCCCGGTGCCGACGAGCTGGATACCTTTCCTGACAGATTCCACTGCAAGTGTAGGAATATCCATGCGGTTCGAAGTGGCCATGCTATACTTAGAATGGATGTGGAGGTCTGCGTTTATAACTGACATAAGATTGAGATGGTAAAGAATCAAAAAACCATTTGGGTTTTTTATGGGAATTTCCTATTTGATCTCCAGCTTTGCCATTGCCAATCTTGCTGCTTTCTCGCCTGAGAGTAACATACCCCCGAACACGGGCCCCATCCTGGGTGCACCGGCTACGGCGTTGGCTGCCATTCCTGTGACGATAAGGCCGGGATAGACTTCCCTGGTATTGTCCATGATAGTGCGCTCACCCACGTCTGCCCACATGGGTTTTTCCCCAACTACGATCAATGCTCCGGGAATTTTCCTTGCTACGGTGCTGCACACATCTGCATCATGACCGGTACCGTCAATGACCACCTTTGCCCTGATGGTCATGGGATCAACGTGCAGTTTTTGCAGGCCCACTGCGGTCCAGTTAATGACCAGCCCGGTCACAGCATCACCTTCACGTATCATCACATCGTCCACACTTATCAGGTTAAATATCTTGGCACCAGCAGCTACTGCCTCGGCTCCCAGCCTGCATACACATTCAATTGAATCTGCCACATAGTAGCCAGGCCTGTATTCAGTGTAATGAACGCCAAAACTATCAAGAATGCGTTTCGCTTCTTCCTGGACGACTATTCTTGGCATCATCATCCCACCACCCCACATACCGCCACCAACTGCCAGCTTACGCTCGAACAGCACAGTCCTTACACCGGCATCTGCCAGGATCTTTGCAGCCACCAGGTTTGCAGGGCCACCGCCTACCAGTGCCACTTCGGTATCAGTACAGTCCAGGAAATCAGCAGTAAATGCTTCGATGATAGCTCTTGAGATTGTTATTTCGTCCAGTTCCATGATAGTTACCAGCAATTAAATTGGTATCTTCTGATAATCGGATATTGACTTATAATTATCCTAAAAAGGATGAGAAATGTGAAAAATCATAATATATTATCAAGTATATTATCAATAATGGTAACTAATTGGTATGCCATCCGAATACATAAATCGACGCATGAGCATGGCAATGACTGCAAATATTATCTGACATGGTAACAAATGCACAATAATGGTATTCAGATATAGTTAAAAAAATCATTATATCCTCAGACCATTAATGATTGATTTACCTTGGAGTGATCAAATGAAAAATGTAATTGTATATTCCACTAAAGTCTGTCCGAATTGTAAAATACTCAAGCAGATATTGAACGAGTCCAACATCTCATTTGATGAAGTTGACATGACCACCCCGGCAGCACTTACCGAACTGACAATGAATAACGTATTTACTATGTCTGCGCCTGTGCTGAAGATACACAATATGTTTTATACCACTGATGATATGATGGACAGTGATACACTGAACCGTAAGAAAGTGGAAGACATAATCGCAAATAGTTAGTTAACCATTTGGAGACAAGAAAAATGCAAAAATTACAAATGGAACAGGGAATTCCACAAGCTAAAGCGGTGGATGAAATAATGGTAGAACAAAACGAACATGAAAAGGAACAGGTACAGCAAACCCTGACAGGTGAAAAGATATCCACCCTGCCAAAAGTAAGGACCACTGACGGGCATCTGATGGAGTGGGACAGGAACACCATTGTAAAACAATTGATGAAAGAGACTGTTCTCAGTGAAATGTTCTATAACAAACCAGCTATCGACGAAGAAACGGCAAAGGGCATTGCCAGGGAGACCGAAAACAGGATCCGTAAGATGGGTGTGCAATTCCTGTCAGGTCCGCTTGTGAGGGAACTGGTCAACATAGTGTTGCTGGAACACGGATATACCGAATGGCGTAATATATCCACCAGAGTAGGTACACCCGTATATGACGCTTATAAGATAGATATAGGTACAGGATTCGAGGCAAAGGATAATGCCAACCTGCAGGAGAATGCTGAGACATCGCACAAGAAGAAGGCAGATAAGATATCAAAAGAACAATACCTGCTGCTACTGCCCCCTGCCCTGGCTGACAGCCACCTTAACGGTGATATCCACATACACGACCTTGAGTATCTTGGTACCAGGGCGTTCTGTCAGGACTGGGACCTGAGATATTTCTTCTATTACGGCCTGATGCCTGATGGTTCAGGAACCAAGGCCAGTGTGGCAGGTCCTGCTAAAAAGGCAGAAGTGGCAGTGCTGCATGCAGTAAAGGCGCTGGGCAGTGCCCAGACCAATTTTGCCGGCGGCCAGGGATTCTATAATTTCCTTACATTCATTGCACCTTTTTTCGAGGGGATGGCGTATGATGAAATTGAACAGCTGATGCAGATGTTCGTCTACGAGATGACCCAGATGATGGTCGCCAGGGGTGGCCAGCTGGTATTCTCTTCCGTACAGCTCTCGCCGGGGGTCCCAAAGCTCTGGCGTGACAAGCCTGTGGTCTATAAGGGGCGCGTGTGGAATGGAGAAATGGCGCCCCTCAGGACCTATGGAGAGTTCGAGCGTGAAGTACGCCTGGGTTTTGAGGCAATGATGAATGTGATGCTTCAGGGAGATTACTGGGGTAAGCCATTCAATTTCCCGAAACCCGAGATCAGTATTGAACCGGATTTTATGGAAGAGGATGAAGAGTTCAACCAGGCCCATCCTGAATTGTTGACCTATGATGAGCTGTACATGCTGTCATTCAAACTGGCTGCCAAGTATGGTTCACCTTATTTCGATAACCAGTTGCCCAAATACCGGGGAGCTGGTGAGGGTATCTCTTGTTACCAGTGTTGCGCTTATAATTTCTCAACCACGGCCGAGAAGGATAACACCTTTGAGGAAAAAATGTATTTCAAGGACGGAATGCACTTTTCCATGGGCGCGTGGCAGGTCGTCTCTCTTAACTGCCCCAGGGCTGCGTATGAGGCTGGTGGGGACGACCACCTCCTGTTTGAAAACCTGAAGAGACTTATGGACCAGGCAGTAGAACTGTTCGAGATAAAGCGATACTGGATGGACCATATTATTGAGAGTGGCAGGATGCCCTTTGCCACCCAGCGGCCCAAAGACCCCGTCACCGGCAAGAAGGGTTCTATTGCTGTGGGTTTGGAGGGACTGGTTTATACGATCGGTGTTGTTGGTATCAATGAGATGGTGCAGCACCATACCGGTTTCCAGATGCATGAAGACGAAAAAGCAAGGCAGCTGTCTATCCGGGCCATGTATGAAATGGAGTTCTATTCCAGGGAATTGTCTGAAAAATATGGTATTGAGATCGCACTGGCTCGGACTCCTGCAGAAACCACTTGCCAGCGCTTTGCAGTATCAGACATGCTGCACACTGAGTATAAGGAATTTGCCGAAGTTGTGATCAAAGGTGATCTGGAGGGCGCAAAATCCCGTCTTAACGAAACCCGCGACCTCCCTGTCTATTATACCAATGGGACTCATGTGCCCCCTGGTGCAAATGTTTCCCTGCCCGAGAGGATCGATATTGAACATGTCTTCTTCCCTATCGTGGATGGCGGAAATATTCTGCACATCTTTATGGGCGAGGGACATCCGGATCCCCAGGGCCTTAAGGAATTTGCCATGAACATTATAAAGAATACCCAGGTTGGCTATTTTGCTTTCACCAAGGATATGACGGTGTGCATGAATGATTTCCACGTAGCAGGTGGATTGCTGGAAGAGTGTCCCAACTGCGCTTCTGATAATGTGGAGCACCTGTCCAGGGTGACAGGGTATATACAGGCTGTTGATGGGTGGAATAATGGCAAGAAACAGGAGTTGAAGGATAGGCGCAAGTACGGTGCTTCAGATATGATGTAGGTTGCCTTTCGTGCAGGTCCAATAAGGGTGGGTGCACCAGGGATGAATGGAATGGGTATGCAATTTTTGAATTGTAATTGGATTACTCAGGTAGTTTAACCATTTACCCATCATCATTATAAGCATTATTATAAAAGTAATTATATATTTCCACTTGAAACAAAGGGGTTGTAACAATTAATCATCATAATTGTACAACAAAGCCAGACAGATTATACATGCTTGCTAATTCTTATAGTATAGATAATGACTGCATTCGCCATGCATCGGCAATACAAATTACCTGCAGAAACCATTACTCCCTACATGCACGTACATTTTGGACAGGCTGTTACAGTATGAGAATCGGCTGGAGAGAAATTATTTCCTGCGCATACATACAATGACCAGTGCGATCAGGCCTGCAGTCAAACTAAAAGCGGGCGATTCCTGCGCCTTTTCTGTTGTATTTTTAAGAACCGTATCATTTATTTCAGAACCACGTTCAGTAGCACGTTCACCACCAACATTTGATTTGGGTTCAGAATCCTTCACATTCCCGGATACAACAAAATTAGTAAAACCCAGTGTTTTTGCATTAAAATAATAGTATTCAGAATCCTCGTCCACCTGATCTGTTTCAAGAGATAACCAGACCCCATTGGTATAACGGTATAATCTTATTGTGGATGTGTCGATCTTATTTTGGGATATCCAGGATTTTTCAACCTTAAACTCAATAACAGGATCTTTAATATTGCCCGGAGTTGCCCAGCCAAGGTTTCCAACCCAGATATTCAGATGCTTATAGGCAATTTCAGGAGGCATTTGCTCGACCATGCTTGAAATGCCACGAAGGATCTCAATTTTTGCAGAAATCTGACCTGAACTTTTGACACCGGTGAAGTTGATGTGCCTGACAATATTGCCTGTGATGTCAAAGGTATAACTTACTTTTGAACCAGTATTCACATATTCCCTTTCAGTTTCCGAGACCAGTATGTTGTCAAAGGCCTCGCCGGAGTTCATTCCACCACCACCCCCGCTACTGCCGCCATTAACTGGTTTATTGACATCTACATTTCCATAATTATTGGGATTATCAATACTATCAGAATTGCCAAGTACAGATATGGTACCCTGCGATTTGAAGCTGTCCGTTAGAACATATGTAGTGGCTGTTGCAGCACTACTGACGGACAGTATTATGAATATAATTGTCATTAACGGAATAATACCTGTATTACCTTCAGTTGATTTTTTCATAATACCTGGTCCTTAAAGATAAAAATTATAATGAACACGCAAACCTTTCTTATTGGGCAATTTAAGTGTAATTTTATAATGTGATATATACAAAATAAAGCTATTATAAATATATAATTGTATCTATTATTAGAGACCATTACAATTCGTATTGGCTAATGTAGGAAGACCACATATGAATGTAGATGAACGTAGATTTTCAGGTAGCATACCCGCGTTTAATTGCGTTTATCCCCGGTTCGTTTAATAGTGCAAACATTGAATGTAACGATTATATATTTACAAAGTATGGTTCTTCACTCGATGGCATTTTTATTAATAAGACCGCGAATTTATTCATGATTATTATTATTATTGTTATTATTATTATTATCAATGTTAGCATGATGAGTATTATCATTATTAATATATTATAAGTTGTATAATTTCCAGTTGAAATTGGGGGGTTATCATAATTAATTGTGACACATGATTTTCATCCGATTCTATGATCAAAATTCAAAATGCGAATCGTATTCGTAGTGATGTGGAGATGGCGGCACTATACGACGTTGGTTCCTTGTTATAGAAACGAATATATTTACTACACTAATCCTACTTCTGATGGCTATAATTGAATCCTTCCTTGTGGTCAGGATTTACTTGAGTGCATAATCTTATGGATGATAGTAAATCAAAAATGGACCAGACTACGTTGAAGTAACAGAAACCATGAAGCATGAACTAAGGAAAGCATCAAAGGTCTTGAAGACCATCAATATTGATATCAATTCTTGTATTTCACTTCATCCAGCAAGAACGGGGGGCTGAAAACGCCGTTCTCGGTAATGATAGCTGTTATATTCCCCATGGGAGTAGCATCAAAAGCCGGATTGTACACCTTCACATCCAGAGGTGCTATCTGCTTGCCACCCATGAACCGCAGTTCATCGCTATCGCGCAGTTCTATCTCTACCTGGTCCTCCATGTTCTCAAAATCAAACGTGGATACAGGTGCAGCTACATAAAAGGGAATCTCATGTTCATTTGCCATAACGCTATGGGTATAGGTGCCAATCTTGTTGAACACCGCATCCTGTGTAATGCGGTCAGCACCGACAATAACACTGTCCACCATCCCCTCCCGCATCACGTGTCCACTCATGCTGTCGGTAATAAGGGTAACAGGGATCTTATCTTCCATAAGTTCCCAGGCTGTTATCCTGCCGCCCTGGTTCAATGGACGGGTCTCGCAGGCAATGACGTTTATTTCTTTTCCCATCCCGATGGCGCTGCGTATCACACCCAGAGCCGTCCCCCAGTCCACACATGCCATCCGGCCCGCATTACAGTGAGTGAGCACGGTATCACCGTCATTCAGGAGCGCAGCACCATGAGCTCCCAGGCGTTTGTTCAACTCAACATCCTCATCGGCTATGTCCTTAGCCTCCTGCAGTAGTATCCTGCGCATACCATCAGTATCATAGGCATCCCGGGCAGCATCCAGCACCCTGTCCACGCCCCATGCCAGGTTCACTGCAGTGGGCCTGGTGGATTTAATGACGTCGCCTACACTGCGCAGGTCATCAAGGAGTGTTTCCATAGATTCTGCGCTCCTTTGCATGGCTGCAAGCGCAATACCAAACCCTCCGGCTGCACCCAGTGCAGGTGCACCTCGCACGCGCAGTGACTGAATCGATTCACACAACGACCCGACATTATCACATTCTATCACCTTGAATTCTCCCGGTAACAGGGTCTGGTCGACCATAATTATGGTCGCATTCTCATCGTTCCAGTCAATGGTCCTCATGGTAACTCCTTATCAAAACTAACTGATTTCAAAATTAAATAATCGTGCTGCATTGGTACCCAGTATCATTTCCAACTGTTGTTCATCAAATCCAAGGTTTTTCATATTATTGACTTCCTGTCCCTGGTCCCTGAATGGATAATCGGTACCGAACATCACCTTATCAAAACCGTGGGCTTCTATCATCTCTTGCATGCGCTTCAACGTGATATGTTCATGGCCGGGCACGGGATATACATAAGCAGTGTCAAGATAGATATTCTTGCCAAGCAAATGACACTCCACATCATCCCAGCACCGGTGGCCGCCCAGGTGGGCGGCTATGATCTTCAATTCAGGGAAGGAATCCAGTACATTGGATAAACGAATAGGGGTAGTATGTACCTCTTTGACAGGTATGACCTCGTCGCCAGCATGGAACACCAGTACCATATCGTCACCCATTGACTCATATATTTGAAACATCCGTTCCTCGTCAGGAAGGAAATGCTGGAACTCGCTATGCAGTTTTATACCCTTAAGACCAATATCCCGCATACGCTGTACCTCGGCCTCAATGTCCGGATAATCCGGGTGCATGGCCCCAAGTCCTATGAAGCGTGAATCGGTACTTGCGACCTCTGCCACCCAGTTATTGATGCTCTCCACCTGCGCAGGTATGGTAGCTACCGAAAGTATGACCGAGGCATCAATGTTGCCAGCCTGCATGCTGGCACCTATACCGGATACGGTAGCTTCACCACAGGCATTGACACCATATTGCTGCTCAAGACCAGTGACTGCTTTTGAAGCGATCTTATCAGGAAATATGTGCGCATGAGAGTCTATTATCATATAGATGTTATGATAACCCACGTATTGATAAAATTGTTGACATTTCTGCATCTGATCAGCGGGGGTTAAAATCAGGAATATCCAGGTTTATATCATCTTCAATGTCAACACATGATATGGGACATGCCAATTCCTTCCATTTCTTCATAAACATGAACAACGTCAAACCGGTCAACATTAGTGCTGACAACAAGAATAACCACGATACAACTGCGGGCAAAACCATACCATACAGGTGTACAGCTACGGAAATGAAAAAAGCGGTGACAGGTAAAGTTAACTGCCTGATAAATGTACGAAATGTCCTGAACCGTAATACAGCGGTCAAATCCCTGCTGACATTGTTGTCGTTAAGAAACCGGGTCATTTCATCAGGTAACTCATCTCCCAGACAAAGAGCGGTCTTGAAAAGGGTGTAAGGGGTAAGGGAATACTTGCACATACATGCCAGTTTGCCATCTTCCTCCTGCAGTCTTGCTATGTCTTTCTCCATGACCTCTATTAGCTCGTCCTTGAAGCTCTTGATATCCTCATAGGCTGTGCAAACCAGAAGGGATAGCAGGAGTAAAGGTTCACTATGCCCTGCCTGTACTGCGTTGCGGCGAATTTGTTCTATCCTGTACAGGGGTATATCCATGTCCATAAGGTCACCTGTCAGGTTGGTCGCCTTGATGGTTACGGCTGTCTGTCCCGTATTTTCGCGGAGTTGCCGGATGAAGATGGAACGTAATATGGTAAACCTGCGGGCTGCGCAGTTATTTTTGAAATAGATGACGATGAATGTAATCTTGAGGAAAAGGATGAGGGTAAAAGTCAAAATGAGAGTTGGGGTTGTTATAAAAGGTGAAGGGTGCAATATCATTATATGATTTATTGTATCCGGATATTGATAAAATTGTTGAATTGAATTTTATCTCCATAAAATTAAATTAATTATACTTTAAAAAAAGTACACTCATAACACACGTACACCAAAAATAAAAATCCACACCTTAAGGGATAATATTAAAATCTTATAAGTAGTCTAATAAAAATAAATGGTGAGAAACATGGAACAACTGGATAAAATGCTAAGACTTTTTTCAAATACTCATGGAGTATCTGGCTATGAAAGTAATGTAAAACAGCTTCTTGAAGAAAAACTGAAACCCTATTCTGACGAGGTCAGGACAGACAAACTGGGCAACTTCATAGCCATTCGCAAGAGAAGCGGGCCTTCAGTCATGATAGCAGCACACATGGATGAGATAGGACTCATGTGCAAATATGTAGATGAAAAAGGATTTGTCCACTTTGTCAAACTGGGCGGCTGGTTTGACCAGACCCTGCACAGCCAGCGAGTAATACTCCACACTGAAAAAGGAGACATCTACGGTGTCATCGGTGCTAAACCTCCTCATGCAATGAAAGAAGAAGATAAGAAAAAACCCGTCAATGCCGAAGATATGTTCATTGATATTGGAGCAAAGAATGAAAAAGATGCCCAGGATATGGGTGTAATTCCAGGCGTCACCGTCACCCTGGACCGCCAATATACTACACTTGCCAATAACAGGGTCACAGGTAAATGTTTTGATGACAGGGCCGGAATCGTAATGATGATCGAGGCCATGCGACTTATCCACGAAAGAAATATTGACGCAACCGTGTTTGCAGTAGGCACGGTGCAGGAAGAAGTTGGCCTGAAAGGTGCCCGTACCAGTGCATTTGGCCTGAACCCCGATGTATCCCTTGTCTCAGAAGTTACTGTAGCTGGCGACCATCCTGGTATTGAAAAGAAACACAGTACCATAGAGCTCAGTAAAGGTCCGGCCATAACTATTATTGATGCAGGCGGAAGGGGTCTTATTGCTACTGAAAATGTTGTGAAATGGTTACGAGAGACAGCAAGAGAATTTGACATCAAGGTTCAGCTCGATGTAGCCGAAGGCGGCACTACAGATGCCACTGCCATTCACCTGACAAAGTGCGGTATACCATCATCTGTGATAAGCATCCCATCAAGGTACATCCACTCTCCCGTAGAGGTCATAGACCTTGAAGATTTACAAAAAGGTGCTGAACTCTTAGCACGAGCCGTGGAAACAGTAGGCAAATACTTTTAAATACTCAATAAAACAACAATGGCCAGGTGATAAAAAAGGATGACAGAATCTGCATTCTTGTTAGCCACCCTGGCTGTTGTACTGTTAATCGGTATTGGCGCCCAGGTGCTATCCCGTATCTTCAAGATGCCCAGTATCGTATTTCTTCTGGCTTTTGGTATCATACTTGGGCCTGAAATCCTTAATGTTGTAGATACATCAAATTTCCAGAATGAACTTGAAGCGATAGTAGCACTTTCAATAGCAATTATCGTCTTTGATGGTGGAATGCAGATAAACATCAAACAGATGAAAAAACTGCAAAAAAGCATTGGTAACCTGATAACATATGGTGTCCTCATAACATTTATTGGGGCTTCACTATCAGCACATTTTCTTTTAAACATAGATCCTGGCATGAGCATGCTCTATGGTGCTCTGGTCTCAGCTACCGGACCTACCGTAATAACACCACTGGTAAAGCAGATACACGTTACCAGGAAGATCAGCAAGACACTTGAAGCCGAAGGTGTGCTGAATGACCCTGTCAGTGTTATCCTTGCAGCACTGGTTTTTGAATTTATGCTGCTAGGCCTGCCAACTGTCGATGCATTGGGATCACTGGCAATGAGACTGAGCATGGGCCTTATACTCGGTATTGTTGGCGGTGTAATTCTCGCCTATATCCTGCAAAACATAACCATGATCACTGCCCAGTATGCCCGGTTATTTACCCTTACTGCAGTATTGTTGACCTTTTCAGGAGCAGAAAGATACGGGGACGGCTCGGGTATACTGGCAGTGGCGGTATTTGGCATTATTATAGGGTCAACCGACATAGCACATAAAGAGTCCATTAAAGAGTTCAAAGGTGACCTGGTAATAATATTACTGTCAATTATCTTTATATTGCTGGCATCATTGATTCGCTTTGAATACATAATTAATCTCGGAGTGTGGGGTGTGGTAGTAATCCTGATATTGATGTTTGTCATCAGGCCTGTTGCAGTATTTGTATCCACTGCCGGGTCTAACATGTCTTTCAGGGAAAAAGCATTCATTTCTATTATCTCGCCCCGGGGTATAGTACCTGCATCCATGGTTACCTATTTTGCAATACGAATGCAGAATTTAAATGTAATACCCGGTAATGATGGAGTGGATATGCTTGTAGGATTAGTATTTTTAACAGTTATTTTTTCAGTCGTTTGGCCCGGCTTGTTTGCTGGCAGAATTGCACGGAAAATCGGAGTAATACCTATGGAGATAATGATCATTGGAGGAGGAGGGGTGGGCAGGGAGCTCGCCCAGAGACTGGATAAACGCGGTGAGAACGTTGTTGTGATAGATACGGATGAAAAAAACTGCCAGAAGGTCATGGAATTAGGCATTAAGACCGTCCATGGTGACGGCAATGACATTAACATACTTGAAAAAGCGGGAATCAGACATGCTAAATACATAGTGGCAACCACAGACAAAGACAATGTTAACCTGCTTTCCTGCCAGCTCGCAAAAAGCAAGTTCGGATTTTCCGGTAATATGCTGGTTGCCAGGGTGAACGATCCCAATAACCTCCCTCTGTTCACTGAAATGGGTATAAGGGCTATGAGCCCGGTAAAATCCACGACAATTATTCTGGAGAACATGATTGGCCGGCATGATCTATTCACTATGTGCGAAGTAGGTCACCAGGGCGATATTATCGAAATCGAAATATCCAACCCAAAGGTGATCGGGAAAGCCATCAAAGACGTAAAGATACCAAGAGATAGTTTGATAGTGCTCGTACGGCGAGGTGACATCTCGATTATAGCTCACGGAGATACCATTCTTCATGAAGGTGACCACGTAACGATCATTGGGCAGGCTGGAGTAGCATCTGAGGCAGCCGGTTTATTATCGTAATTAAATCAAAATGAGAATCCTGATCATTGGTGTCAACACGCGCCATATTGCCTGTTCTGCTGCACGAGCCGGACACACAGTTCATACTATTAGTATTTTTAATGATATTGACCTGATGGAATGTGCATCTAAAGCTATAGTATGTAACATACCTGATATACACAATATTGACCTTGATGAAATTGCAGCCGCAACTTCTTCCCTGCTTCCGGTGGATGGCATTGTGCTTGGCCCAGGATTTGAACATCTTGAACACTGGATACGTGAAAAAATTGACCTCAAAATACCGGTCTTCAATAATTCCCCACAAACAATTACCCATATGTCAAATAAGGTATGGTTTGCACACAAACTCAAGGAAATGGACATAAGGCACCCTTACACATTGCCCCTGGCTTCCATAAAAACTCAGGAAGACTGGACTGCAGGATATCCAGCCATGATAAAGCCAATAAGAGGGGCCGGTGGAATAGAAAATATTCTCGTACATGATGCCTGCGACCTTACGAGGTTACTTCGTGAAATCGGCACGGACAAAAACAGATTTCTTATCCAGGAATTTGTTAAAGGAACACTTGCAAGCGTGTCAGTCATTTCTACAGGGCAGCAGGCTGTAGCTATTGCAGTCAACGAACAACTTGCCGGACTAGGATGGCTCACACGTATGCCTTTTGCATATTGCGGTAATATCACTCCGTTTGAATCCGATTACAGCACATTGATGTCCGATACCGCCATCAAACTGGCAATTACATTCAATCTCATGGGTTCAAATGGCGTGGACTTTATAATAACAGAACAGGGCCCGGTTGTTCTTGAAATAAATGCAAGGTTTCAGGGAAGTATTGATACTGTGGAAAATGCAACCGGCATAAATGTCTTCCAGGCGCATATTGATGCATTTGAAAATATGATACCTGCCAGACCCAGTTACAGGCAATATACGATTAAAACTATATTCTTTGCTCCTTGCAGGTTTACTGTAGGTAAAAAGGTATATGAATATTTACTGCTATGCTTAAAGTCTGGCAATGGCGCTGATGTTCCTCCTGAAGGGACGATGGTTAACATAAATGAACCCGTAGTCTCATTTATCTCCTGCGGAGTAAGCAGGCAACAGGTGATACAGCAGGTAAATAATTATGTTGACGGGCTTGTTGATAGATTAAACAAAGATAACACGGAAGATTAATACTATAATAAGTTAAATGAGGTTAGGTGATATGTTGGTAGATTTGGATAACATTGCTATTCGAGGACTTCTCTCGAATCTCGTAGGCGAAGAAGGGATGAATGTTGTCCTGAAAATGCCTGAAGGTGAAGTCACTGATGAAGACGTATCTATAGTGACTGAAGTTCCTTTGAATATTGTCAGGCGTACTCTGTATATACTTTTTGAGAACAGGTTGGCGACTTACAGACGTGAAAGGAATAAAGATAGTGGTTGGCTCACATATTTGTGGAAAATTGATATGAGCGGGATAAATGAACTGCTCGAAAATGAGACAAATAAATTATTGAACAATCTCAAGGTCAAGCTCGAATTTGAAGATGAGAATATGTTCTACATTTGTGTGAACAATTGCGGAAGGTTTGTTTTTAACATTGTGGCAGAGACCGAATATCTCTGTCCAAGCTGTGGCGAAGAAGTGATTTTTGAAGATAATGAAAAAGTCAAGCAAATCTTGAGAAAACGTATCCAAGAGTTGCAGAACAATTGAAACCTGATAAATCTGAAGCCCTTGACCTACTTAGAATTTCAGGATGTAGCGAGAGGGTTTTGAAGCACTGTCTTATTGTGGCATATCACGCAAAAGATATCGCAGAGAAAATAAGACATAACGGATATCAGGTGGATGTGGAACTGGTCTTTATCGGGGCACTTGTACATGATATTGGTCGTTCCGTCACCCATGACATAAAACATGCAGTGGAAGGGGCACGTCTTGGAAAGGAATATGGTTTACATCCAGCTATCATTCGCATAATTGAAACCCATATCGGTGCAGGTATTCCGGAAAATGAAGCTCTAACTATAGGGCTACCTCCTGGAAATTATATGCCCACCACTCTTGAAGAAAAAATTGTTGCCCATGCAGATAATATGGTTGATGATGATCATATCGTTTCTATTACAGAAGAAGTAGATGCCCTCAGAAAAAAGGGAATGCATGAAAGCATTGTTAATAGAACAATTGAATTGGGTTTATATATTGATGAAATGATGGGTTAGAGATTTTCAGGGTCATTGTTCATCATCGCTGACCACCACCATACAGCCATGTCATGGGTATCTTTACTGAACTGGCCCGAGAGCCGGTATTCACCGTTCTTGTTACTGATGAGGCCGGCACCAAGTAATTTATTTCTCATGGAATAAAATGAAGCCTTTCCAATACCCAGTTCTTCAGAAGTTTCTTTCCATTCACTGGTCTTTATTGGTTCATTCTTTTTCTGCCTATCATCTATTAACATTATAAATTTTTTGCCAATCGATGCTGTTTTTTCTTCCTGGAAAAGTCTGCGCATTAATTCATAAAATGGGTCACGTGAACGACTTATTCTACTATTGGCATCCGAACGTACCCTGATGGTGGTCGATGTTCTTGGTGCATCTTTTACATATGTCATAAATATAACTATTATGTACTATCTAGAATAAAAAAGGATACCTTGACTCGACAATCCCAAGACTATATTTATATGGTATTGGTAATCGGCATTTTGAGTAAAGTTTTGACCATATCAATATAATCATCTTTTAATGAGTATACAATTGTGGTCTTGTAGGATTCTTTATGGGCATTAAGTATTCCCAGTTTTGAATGAATATATCCAATCATAGAAGCCACCATATTATGGGACACATCATATTTCTTAGAGAGAATATTATAAACTACATCTACAGTAGCTTCTTTCACATTTAAAAATATATTCAAAATGAAATTTCTAATTCCATCAGTATCTAATTCAATATATTTTTCAAGGCGTTTTTTAATCATTTCTTTAAGATATCCCATATCCATTGCTCCGTTTGGTTTAAGGATTTACTCAGATAATATATCTTTTGATTTTAACTCTATAAATAGATTTCTATAATTTAATCATTATACTCATCTATTATCCCTCATTTTTTTCAGGATAATTTAAATTAATATATTTCCATTTAATATATTTCCATTTAATATATTTCCATTTAATATATTTCCATTTAATATATTTCCATTTAACATATTTCCATTTAATATAATCCCATTTAATATAATCCCATTTAATATATTTATATTTAATATAATTTAATGTGTGTAATTTAATACATTTTATATCCATTGAATTATATATATATATATATATATATATATAAATAATAATATAAAATAAATTATTATATTATTACCCATATCAATATTGTCTGTTGATTGTTTAGTCTATATTGATATCCATAATATTCGGCAGTAAAAAAATTACTGAAGGTTATAATTTCTATGACTGTAATCAAATTTGAATTGGATTATTGGTTTCTACCGGTTCTAGATCTCACATTCCTATAGTCTCTGATCCCGAACTTATTCCACAACATTCTGCTATATTCGGGCTATCTTCTCAATTCCAAAGACTATAGTAATATGGTGTATGCAGTGTACAAACCCATGATGATCTACAAATTATTATTTTCTGTAACATATATAGTCTTGGCACCCATACATTCCCATATAGTACCAGTATGGGTTATCCCGAACATTTTTTTTGCATGGAATTTACCCTATGCGTATAACCGCATATTATACACTCAAAGTGTACCCTAAATGTATCAATTTACTAATTATAAATATAGTCTTATAAAAATTAACTGCATACATTATTTATATAATTTCTAAAAAAATGTTTATCTTAGGGAGTTCATATACTATTTTTCGGGATTTATATTAATACCGGATAATATATTATTTATTATAGTCATATATAAATTTATTATATAAAATAAATAATTTAAAGTATCTTTGTTAATATGTATACTATTATGTATATATTAACAAATATAAATAATACAGGACTATATATAAAAATTACTGGATAATAGTCTATTAAAATGTGGATAGAAATATAAAAATACACACATATATCTGATTGCATTAATTATATGATATGCGGAATAATCAAAATCGATGGATTTATTGAGACACAGGCAATCACATAATATATGTACCGAAATAAATTTATCGGATGCCTTTTGGGCAGTGCTATAGGAGATGCGCTGGGAATGCAAACCGAAGGAATGAAGCCGGATGAAATAAAGATGAAATTCAATGTCGTATTTGATTATGGCAAAGGCAGACCGGGAAGTAATAATGAAAAATTGAAACCCGGACAATACACCGATGATACTGAACAGACAATAATTCTTGCCAGGTCTATAGTAGCAGCCGGCAAATTCGATGCAGAGGAATTCTCTAAACGATTATTGGAACATTACCAGATAATAATGAGACTGCCTGAACTGAACAGGGGATGGGGGACTACCAGTTTAACTGCGTGCAGGCATCTGGCTGATGGTAAAGGATGGAAAGAATCCGGTGAAGATTCACCTACATGTGGTTCAGCAATAAGAGCATCTCCTATTGGACTGTTATACCCGGGCAAACCCGATAAAACAGAAGAAACATCCCGTACATCTTCATTACCAACCCACACAAATCCAGAATCCATTGCTGGTGCTGTAGCAGTAGCTGCAGCAATTTCCCTGGCAGTTACGAACACCGATCCTGACGTCACCATAAAGACATCTTCTGACCTTGCCAGAAAATATAGTATAAAAATGGCTGATAAAATACAAGCCGTGGAAAAAGTGAGACATATTCCGGACATCAAAGCATTTTCCATTCTTGGTACTTCCATCATGGCTACTGATGTAGTACCTTGTGCAATGTACTGTTTTGCAAGAAATCCCCTGGACTTCCCAAAAACCCTTATCACAGCGATCAATGCAGGCGGAGATACTGACTCAATAGCATGTATTGCAGGAGCCATCAGCGGTGCATATCTTGGAGTTGATGCTATCCCGAAAAAATGGCTTACCAGGCTTGAAAACCGTGACGAGATTGAGTCTATTGCATTGGAACTGTGGAAAATAGCTAAACATAATATACAGTATGATGTTTAGATACACTCGAGGACTGATATTCGTATGAGAGCTGTGATTCCATTCAAGAAGGATAATGCGAAGTCACGTTTATCTGAAGTGCTTTCCAAAAACCAGAGAGAAGAATTTGCACTAAAGATGCTGCACGATATAGTCAATGTACTTATCGAATCTGATACCTTCACTGATATTGATATATTAAATTCATCTCTATCCAGTATAATCAATAATAACTACCCCTTAGATGTTAATTTACTTGTGAGCGATAAAAACCTGAACGATGCATTGAATGAATACCTGAAAAGAGCATCCAGCCATACAAATGACGAAATATTTATAATAATGGCCGATATGCCCCTGGTCACGAAAAAGCAGATACACCAGATGACCGCACTTAAAGGAGATGTTATTATCGCCCCAGGCTCGCGTGGAGGGACCAATGCTTTACTTATCCGGCGACCTGACATATTTCGCGTAGATTATTACGGTACAAGTTTTCTGGACCACCTGAGAATATCAAAAGAAACTGGGCTTGATGTGGATATTTTTGATTCGTTTATGGTGAGTACTGATATTGATGAACCCGACGACCTTATCGAATTGATGATACACGGTCAAGGAACTGCTGTCGAATATCTGAAAAATCTTGGCATTTCACTTGATACAAGTACGGGTAAACTGGATTTTGGCAATAAAAAATAACAGGAATCGTTTAATTATATTGAATCCCTGCCAGAGATTAACTTCAACCTCTCTACGCCGCCTATCTCATTAATTATATCAACTGTAGAAGAAGGAACTAAAGATTCCCATCCTTCACCTGCTCCCATCCTTCGGCGTATCTCTGTACCAGAATATTGCTCACGCAGGTACATTGGAGACTGTTTCACTTCGATTCCAGCCTCTTCAAAAAGCCGGATAACAAGTGGATTATTTGAGTAAACTACCTTGAATGGTGGTGTCATAGAAATAATGTGGGATATCCAGACTGAATTTCGCTGGATATCCTCAATCGGTATAATGTAGTGTTTAACATCGAGGTTCTCAAGGGCCCGGGATATCATTAGTACCCGTTCCCCGGCTGTGAACAGATCATCCTGTTCATGGCTGACCTGGGCGCTTCCGATTCCGATTATGATCTCATCTACTTCATGTGCGATTGATTCGAGCACGGTCTGGTGTCCCAAATGAAAGGGTTGAAATCGTCCTATGTAGAATGCTCTTCCGGAGTCCATTCTCCACCAGCCCAGACTACTTCATTGAACTTCTTGTAGTCCCATGAATTGTTCTTGTGTTTTTGGGCTGCAAGTTTCTGGATAATCTCCATGAATAAAGGTTTATCGTCATATTCAATTCCCTTTACCTTATCCAGACATTTCTTACCCGTTTCATTGCGTACAAAGATGGTGCTCCAGCCGTCAGGACTGCCTACGCTACCCACAGTGATATCTGCATAATATGACGTATAGTCCATACAGTGATGGCATGGTTTTCGTGCCAGGTGAGCAATTTCCTTGATCGGGACCAGTTTTTTTTCATCCGCAGTCTCAGCTACGAACTTGCCCTTGGCAAAATCAAGTTTCTTAACAGTTTTTCGATCCAGACCCATGATGTTTGGTATGATATTCTCACCCATATCATCATACGTGAAGCTCTCCATGCATATCAGGCCTATTACCAGTTTTATTTTATCAGTAAGGTTTTCCCTGAACAGAGAAGCCGCATGCGCCTGACAGGGAGTGCCAACCACAGCAATCTTTTCATAGTTCTTAAGTACATCACGCAATTTTGATATTACCGGTTCATAGGTATATTTAGTTCCACCAGCACGGGAAACATCTTCTGCACTGGTCAGCACTACTACCTCTGTTTCCCAATCAGCATTCCGTGAAACACTCAGAGCTGCATCGATCTCACCCTGCTCAAAGAGGGATTTGAGGATACCGGTCACTACTGCGCCATCCTGACCAACCAGGGAACTCTTGCCAACCCGCTGTTCAATAACATTATCGAACTCATCGTCACCAGGAAAACCGTCCAGTATCGGACAGATACGCTGGCATGCCAGGCAATTCTGGCAGGTCAGACAGGTGTCGCAGTCAACATAACATTTCCTGTGTGCACAGTAATTGTCTTCCCTGCTGACTTCGCTGAAGAGTTTTACCACAGTAGGCTCATCTACCGTCGGTGAGAACTTATCGTAATTCGCCTTATCGTATAACTGCACCCTGGCGGCCCGCATGGGGCAGATGGCTTCGCATCCGCCGCATGCCGTACACAATGTATTTTTTATTACCTGGTATATCTTCGGGAACCCCTTTTGTGGCACGGGGATCACAGCACTCACCTATTTGCCTCCAATAATTTCCTTGCCTATGAGTTTAATGGCTGTCTCTTTATTGGGACCAATCGGTGATCCGCATACGATCTGTGTAACACCGATCTTTTGCAGTTCTTCCACTTTCTGTTTACACTTTTCAGGTGTTCCGCAAATGGAAAATGCATTGATCATGTCCGTTGTTACCATTCCGCCCATCAATGAACCGAAGTCTCCCTTTGCAATAGCTCCACCAATGTCTGATTTTACTGAAACTGGGATGCCATGGCGTTCAAGCACCATATCAGGTGAACCTGCTACGATGAACGCAACGACGATCTTGGCAGCTTCTATGGCTTTCTCTTCCTTTTTATCGATAGAGAAGCATGCGTATGCCCCAACATCAACCTCTTTGGGGTCCCTTCCAACCTTTTTAGCTCCGTCTGCTATTGCCTTGATGGCTACTTCGAAGTCTTTTGGATGTGATGCGTTGATCAACACACCGTCTGCCAGTTCACCTGCAAGTTCCAGCATCTTCGGGCCCTGTGCACCCAGGTAAATGGGTATTTTACCGGCCTTGAATGCCATCTTGGCACCAGCGATCTTGACTCGCTCACCGTTCAGGTTAACTTTCTTACCTGCAAAGAATTCTCTGAGAGCTGCGATTGATTCTCTCGATGTTAACAGGGGCTTTACCCATTCAATACCCATTGCATCAAAGGTAGCTTTGTCACCGGGACCAATTCCCAGAATGGCCCTGCCACCTGAAATATCGTTAATTGCAGCAATACTGGATGCAGTGACTGCAATGTTCCTTGTATAAGGGTTAGTTACTCCCGTCCCAAGTTTTATCCTGTTGGTGTTCAATGCCAAAACAGCCAGGGTAGTATAAACATCCCTGTTATTGTAATGGTCTGTAATCCACACATTATCGAATCCCACGTCTTCAGCAAGTTTTGTATAACTTGCCAATTTTAACACGGGGTCACTAGGTACAAATTCTATTCCAAACAAATACGTCCCTCCATAAACTGGTAAAAGTATTGATTCATTACTGACTTAAAAGCATATTGGTTTTGTTCGGGAAAAAGGATATGACGGAGCGAGGTTATGAATAAATCCAAATATCCCGAATTATCTATCGAAATTCCTGGTAAAGGTATAAAATATGAGATTAGATGCATTTTTAGTTGAACAGGGACTTGTAGCCAGTAGAGGCAGGGCTAAACGTGCCATCCTGAGCGGTCAGGTATTCGTGGACGGAAAGCTTGTTTTCAAACCTTCCACCCGGATCGGATACAATAATGACATAAAAATTATGGAAAATACAGACGTCCCTGCAGGTTACCTGAAACTGAGAACTATCCAGCAACAAACACAGTTCATACATCCCGGAGATACAGTGCTGGATCTGGGTTCCAGTGCAGGTGGCTTCATTCTATTCGCATCCGAGATCGCAGGCAATATTATTGGTATCGAGTTCAGTGATGAATGTATGCCTTCTCTTGAAAAAGTGACCGCATTACACGATAATGTCCAGGTGATAAAGGGGGACATTTTCAACATTCCGCTTACCTCATTGTCCGAACGGCCCGTGGATGTGATTTTGAACGATATTACCGTTGAACCAGAGGATTCCATCAAGGTGCTTGAAAGAATCCTCCCCCTGTTAAAACCTGGTGGACGTATATTACAGGTATTAAAGCTTGGTGACAGGAGCGGACTGAAAGAACATATTAAAAGAATGGAGGGGATCGGCCTCTCAATACAACATATGATCGAACCTGAGAAGAGAGAAGTATATGTGATAGCAGTACGAAAAGGAGAGAACGAGGCGAAAGAGTAAATGGCAGAACTATGCAGTGTATGTGGAAAAAAAGAAATGCTGCCCTATAAGTGCAAATTTTGCGGCTGGACTTATTGTTCACAGCACAGGTTGCCTGAGAATCATGAATGTGCAGGGCTGGAAATACTCAAAACACAAACAAGGAACAGTGGCGGGATTGTTTACCATCCTGAACCCGAACCGGTGCGGAAGCGAAGCATGGGCATTCCGGGCCTGGGTCGCCAGATTAAGTCGCCTTATGCCATTCCGGTATCAAGGAATTACTCGCTCTATATCATAATGGCATGCGTGGTAGTATTTTTTCTGCAGCAGTTGATTCCTGCATTTACCGGCCTGTTCCTGTTAATACCCCAGCTGGCTGCCATTCGTCCCTGGACTGTATTTACCTATATGTTCCTGCATGGAAGTGGGGGTCACCTGTTCTTCAACATGCTCGTACTGTTCTTTTTTGGTCCCATCCTTGAGCGGAAGATAGGGAGTTACCAGTTCCTGGTAGTATATTTCGGTGCCGGACTCTTATCAGCACTGGGACATATGATATTTTCAGGTTCACCCGTCCTGGGTGCCAGCGGGGCCATATACGGAATATTTGCATGTCTTGCACTGCTGGAGCCTGAAATTCGTGTATATGTCTATTTCATCCCGATGAAAATAGCCCAGGCACTGGTACTGTTTGCCGCCATTGATATACTGATGATGGGTTCCAATGACATGATAGCCCATGCGGCACACCTGTCAGGCCTTGTATTCGGATTATACATGGGCCTGAAATTGAAAAAAGGCGTCTCAAGGTCAGCATGGTGAACAGTTAAGTCGCAAAGTATAATTATCTACAGGTGGATTAACAAATAATCAGGAGCAATCGAACAATGGCAAAGAAAAAAGGAAAGGCCAAGAAGAAATCAGAAACCAGCCTACAGAGTAATGTTCATTTTCCGTTCTATTCACAGGAGAGATGGAACAATTGGCTGGAACAGGTCAAAAAAAGCGGTTTCGAACTCAAGGAGGACGAAGATCGGGGAGATTCTGGCAAGATATTTGTTACTATGGAAGATGACATTATCCTGGCTTGCCTCAAGGTTATTTCCAAATTCGATAGTAGTGCCCTCACTGTTGATGGGGCATTCGATGCCCTCAATGAGATCAAGACCATTGTACTGAAACCACTGGATCCTATCAATGAGTCAATTGACCTGATGCTTGATTCACTGCAGACATCGTTGATAGCTGTTTTTGCTTCTTGTGAATGTTATTTCGACGGTGCTTATGACAGGGCGGCTGACCTTACTCCTATCATAAAAAGTGCTTTAGAGGCAGAAGAAGCTGATGACCCGGGAAGTGCTATAGGTTATATTGCAGCCATCGGTGCAAGCGTGCTCGCGGGGGCAGAATTGCCTGAAGATATATTGTCAGATATGCCTTATGGCCTGGTGGCTGAGTGGATAGACGGTATAGATTCCATTGCCGCTGCCATGATAGGAGATGACAGTTACAAATTCGATGAACCCGATGATGAATAAATAGCATTGGGTTTCTTTTATTACAGGATTGAGTGTTGTGCTGCTTCACCAGGTTCTGGGTCTGGACGCTGATGCGAACCTGTTCATGCCTGAAGAAGGATACAGCAGCCTGAACGACCTGTATCAGACCCTGAGGTTTATGGAACAGATTGTTCAGTCCGGCAGGATTGATGGTCAAATCAGACGTATACGGGATGAGTCTGGGGATATTATCTGTCTTGCCATCAATAATCAGGGCACGGATGAATATCCGTCCTTCTGGGCAGTGTTCACAAATGTAGTAGCCCGTGCTGGAATTAAATCTGCGGCTGCAGGAATGTTTGATTCTCTTGCATCATCTCTGTTGCAGTCTGTCGATGATGTTAATTCAAACGAGGCATCACAGCAGGAACTGGAATTGGCCTTACGGGAGTATTATTCTCTTGCCCTGGTGGAGAGACAGTTATGTGATGGCTGTGTAAAACCCGGTGAAACCTACGAAATGGTATACCTGGATATCAGGGTGCAGCGGTTGGATATGCTATTCAGGAAACTGGGGCAAAGGTTCGATGCTTCAGGCAGAACACTGGAGATATGCTGTGGTAACGGTATGGCGACCTTATCGCTGGAAAAGCTGGGTATTTATCCGCTAACCACTGATTATGACCGCTGCCAGGTTTGTCAGGGACTGGAGCATGAGGTATTGAAAACCGGACGTACCATTGTGATGGATGCCACACGATTGACCCATTTTTTTGATGACAGCTCATTTGATGCTGTGATGGGTTTCATGCTTGGTACCATTTATCATTTCAACAGGGATGTCTGGGCCGCGATGATGGCTGAGTCCCTGAAGGTAGTTAAGCCGGGCGGAACACTACTGTTTACCGTGAACAGGCGCGATGAGATGGACATATTAAAAGAGGTACTCGACGGTTTGGGTGCAGTGGGTGAGGTCATTGATAATACCGATAAGAACGGGATATACGACCAGTGGGTGTATCTCGGACAAAAAAAAATGTAACCGGAACATGATAATAATAAACAAACAAAATCCTTATCTTACCTCAGCATTATCAATTACCAAAATATCGGTGACTCTATTATGCAGATACTACTCATTCATTCAGACCATATCGAATACCAGGTAAAGAAAAAGACCCCGGTGGCAGAGGAAATCCAAGAAGACATGCGCCAGGGCAGCATGGACGAAGCCCTCACTGTTTTTATCGCAGTGGAAAAGGTGGACGAATCCGACCCTGGAAAAGCTGTTACAAAAACGGTTGACGAGATCAAGAAAGTAGCAGAACAGGTCAAAGCAGAGAATATCATGCTCTATCCCTATGCCCACCTGAGCAGTTCCCTATCATCACCAAAAGTGGCAGTCAAAGTCCTGAAGGACCTTGAAATTGCACTAAAGAGTGATTTCAATGTCAAACGGGCTCCTTTTGGATTTTACAAATCCTTTGAGATCAAATGCAAGGGTCATCCCCTGTCTGAGCTATCAAGGACCATCAGGGTAGAGGCTGAAGCATCTCCTGATACTACCTCATCAACTGTATCTGCCTCACGAACCCCACCAGCCGAAAAAGAAGAAGTGATCAGCGAGGCCATCAAGGCAGAGGCAAAAGCAAAATCCTACTGGCATATCCTGACACCAAACGGGGAATTACACTCTTTTGATGATTTTGACTTTACAGGACATGATAACCTGCGCAAGTTCAGGGATTATGAAGTGTCCAAAAGCCGGGCTGTAGACCGCACTCCACCCCATGTAGAACTGATGAGACGGCTGGAGATTGCGGATTACGAACCGGGCAGTGACAGCGGCAACATGCGGTTCTATCCAAAGGGTCGGCTTATCAAGAGCCTGCTGGAGAACTATGTACTTGACCGTGCAGCAGCTATGGGTGCCATGGAAGTAGAGACCCCGATAATGTACGACATGAACCACCCCACGCTGAAGAAATACCTGGACCGGTTTCCTGCAAGGCAGTATTCCATTGAAGCTGACAAGAAAAGCCTCTTTTTACGATTTGCTGCATGTTTTGGCCAATTCCTCATGAACCATGATATGACTATTTCCTACCGTAATCTACCCCTGAAGATGATTGAACTTACCCGCTACAGTTTCCGCAAGGAGCAGAGCGGCGAACTGGTAGGGCTTAAACGGCTTCGTGCCTTTACCATGCCTGATATGCATACCCTGGCTGCAGATATGGAACAGGCCATCAAGGAATTCGGACAGCAATACAATATGTGTATCAGCGTACTGGATGCTATGGGGCTGGGGCTGGAAGATTACGAAGTCGCTATACGGTTTACCAGGGATTTCTATGAGGAGAATAAAGAGTTCATTACCGAACTGGCCCGGGTCGTGGATAAACCGGTAATTGTAGAGATGTGGGATGAGCGATTCTTCTATTTCGTGCTTAAGTTCGAGTTCAATTACATTGACGCACTGGACAAGGCAAGTGCCCTGTCCACCGTCCAGATAGATGTGGAGAACTCAGAGCGTTATGACATCAATTATATCGACCAGGAAGGGGACTCCCGGCAGCCCACGATCCTGCACTGCTCGCCCAGCGGCGCCATTGAACGTATCATTTACGGCCTGCTTGAGAAGAACCACATGCTGGCAGAAGCCGGTGGGGTACCCATGCTGCCCGTATGGCTATCGCCCACCCAGGTAAGGGTGATCCCGGTGGCTGAGCGGCACAGGGAAGCGGCAGAAGAAGTTGCACTGATGATGGGCTGCAGGACTGATATTGATGACCGGGACGAGACCGTGGGCAAGAAGATACGGGATGCCGGACGGGAATGGATTCCGTATGTGGCTGTGCTGGGCGATGAGGAGTTCCAGAACGGGGAGCTGGCTGTTAACATACGGTCCGAGAGCCAGCCCAACAAGCCAAAACAGGTGAAGCTAAAGGCATGGGACCTGAGCGCAAGGGTTCAGGCCGAAATTGCGGGAATGCCGTATAAGGGTCTTGCTTTACCGTTGTATCTTTCCATGAGGCCCAGGTTCTTTTAAGTGGAAAGGCTTTTAATCAATTAATGTGTAGTGAAGGCAATATTCAGGCAGTAGTTCATTGCGGGACAGTAGGGTAGCTTGGCCCATCCTCGAGCGTTTGGGACGCTTGGACCGCGGTTCGAATCCGCGCTGTCCCATTTCTTATTTATTAGTACTATTCGCTTTTGTATTCCTCAAAAGTATTTACAAGCTGTTCAAAACAAGATGGGGTATATTTTTGGAAATTTTCTTCGTCAACAAATACATAATCAAACATTATTTCTTTTTGTGATTGATTGATATCCTCGCACCATTGTTTTAAGCGGCTCATTTTTAATAGAACATCCAGATCTTCCAACCCTTTTGTTTCAATAATATAAATCTCATTTTCAGATTTCTTAACAATGAAATCCGGGTAGTAATTCGATATATTACCATCAGCATTCACATAATCGATACGGAAGTTCACAGCAAAATAATCCTAATCGTTATACCCCGCAGCTCTGCTGCGGTTGGGACAAGCCATGGTCAATGCAACCTCAGTAGCCTGAGACATGAGATACCCCACAGCTCTGCTGTGGGGAGCTTCATTTGGCTCAATAACTTCATCTTCCCAATAGATTGTTTTAATCCCATCTGTATTTTTGACTATTTCGATATAGAGGGGTTGAAACTCTTTGTTTTGGCTAAGGCTTTCGGTTGCTTTAACTTGAGTGTCTGAAGTAAAATCCAAAGTTAAGGTCCCAGTTGATTCTGCAGAACTGGCTGAACTGACAACTGTACTCATGCTAAATATTGAAATAAGAATAAATATGTAAATTACTTTCTTCATTTTAATATCCTCCATTTTTTGTATACAAAACTGATTAGAGTGCCGATTATAATACCGAATATAGGAATTGAAAACACTAACAAAGTACTTGAATTACTTATTATTCCATATTCATCTAGATAAGAAAATATCAATATCATTATTGATGCTGGTAAAGTTAAAATCATAAAGAAAATAGAAGGATTAGCACTACTGGTTGGCCCACCAGAAGTCAAAATCCATAGAGCAAGGCTTATCAATCCCCATATTCCTCCAATAATCGCACATATTATTGTCCATTTATCTATCACAATAATTGATTTTTGTTTTACTGGCATTCTATTTTTAAAAACGGGGTCATCCGATCTAGTATTCATAAGTCCTTAACACCCTAAAAAAAAGTATTAGCTTCTGATATCCATAATTTCTCACCAGCATTGCT
>JAHYIS010000030.1 GCA_019429385.1 ANME-2 cluster archaeon
ATAAGGCAAAAAATAAAAGATTATCTGATTTTGGCTGGAATATCTGCGTTCATCTGCGGTTTAATCAATTTAATTAAAAATATATTTTTATTGTCATGGCGGCACTCCACCGGCACAACATCTGAATTCAACTACCCCACCCCAACATCCAGCGCACAACCCCCGCACCCAGGCACCAGTGCAGGAGGGGGGCAGGAGTCTGAACCAGAATGGACACCCGATTTAGCGTATCCACTCTCCGGACCGGGGCACCATGAATCCCGCGAGTGGCTGCCGCCACCCAGTGAAGGCTCGACCGGGCCCGGGGTGGAGCGTGCGATGGTGGGGGCCGGGTGAGTGATGCAGAAACGGGCGGCTGGGATTAGATATGATTTAGGTTTACCGGAAAGTGGATAAATGAACCGCAGATGAACGCAGATAAACGCAGATGAAGGTTAAGATGAATTCTAATTCAAAAGATAAGGCAAAAAATAGAAGATTATCTGATTTTGGCTGGAATATCTGCGTTCATCCGCGTTCATCTGCGGTTTAATCAATTTAATTAAAAATATATTTTTATTGTCATGGCGGCACTCCACCGGCACAACATCTGAATACAACTACCCCACCCCAACATACAGCGCATCACCTCCCGCACCCAGGCACCAGTGCAGGAGGGGGGCCGGAGTCTGAACCAGAATGGACACCCGATTTAGCGTATCCCCCTCCGGACCCGGGCACCATGAATCTCGCGAGTGGCTGCCCCCGGTCAGTGAAGGCTCGACCGGGCCCGGGGTGGTGGGGGCCGGGTGAGTGAGGCAGAAACGGGCAGCTGGGCTTGAAATAAGGGGTGAGCTTGATGTATCTGATAACATCAAATTATAACAACATTATATTCATTCAATAAATATTTCATCAAGAACTCCCTTTTCAATCAAACTAATATTGAATAAATAATTATTATTATTAAATGTCTCTTCCAGTGGTCGCTTAGTAGTTACCCATCCTTTTCCATCTGTGATCCAAATTAGTTCTATATTTTGATTTTGAAGTTCATTAAACAAGGATTTAAATTCGCCGCAAACCGATTTTAATTTTGATCCCCCTCCATTATAAAAATTAGTTTCAATTAAAAACAATTTTCGTGTTTTGTTATTAAAAATGGCAAAATCAAAACTTCTAGCAGATAATTCAAATTTTACTTCATAATCCCATTTTTGTTGAATTCTTGATGGAGTTGCTTGCGGAATGTATTCCAAATCATTATTTTTTTCCATACTCTGTTTTAAAAATACTTCGACAAGTTCTTCCATCAGAGTCCCACCTCTGTTTTTTCGTCCATTTGAATCTAATCCTACTTCCACACCAAACACATAATCTACAAAATTTTTAATTTTTTTATCATGAAAGAGTTCTATTAATCCGCTTTTTTTGATAAATATATAATATTTTTCTGCACTTTCATCAGTTATTTGATTTTGGTGTTTAAAGTCAAATTTTAAATAACTTAAATCTCGATTTTTGTAATCTTTTAGAATTTCAAATTCAGTCTCTCTTACTGCTAATAAAAACGGAATGACTTTTACTGTATTGGGATATTTTTTTATTAAACTTTTAAAATCTTCTTCTAAATTTGATGAACCAATTAGTGAATTTAACAAATTTAATTCGATATTAATGTCCTTAATATTTTTATTTACTTTATCCCAATTAATAAAATATTCCCAAACTTTAATCGAGGATTTTAAGCTACTAATTAATGAATCAAAAACGTCTTTTTCGGAAATTTTGTTTCTTTGATAAAATTGAATATATTTCATAATCTTTGGACCACTTTTACCTTGTAAAATTTAATAATTCAAAATTACTGCTTCCGCTATTGCCCCTCTTCCATTACCATTGCAGTTTATCATCCTTTTTGCACTTACTTTTTCAATTCTATAATCACTATACAATTCTAAAATCAAATTTGAATAACTGTTGCTCAACATTAGTTGGCAGCCTTTTTTATCAAGTTCGCGATAAACACCAGCTAAACGATTCTGGTCTTTTTCCGAAAACGAGTTTTTAGTATAACTCGTAAAATTCGATGTAGATGATAATGGATGATATGGAGGATCAAAATAAATAAAATCCCCTTCATTAGCATGATTTAATACATTTTCAAAAGGCATAGTAATTATATCAACATCTTGAAGCATGGAATTCGCTCTTTCCAAAATCTCCTCTTTGAATATTTTAGGGTTTTTATAACTTCCAATTGGAACATTGAATTTTCCCTTGGAATTTACTCTATACAAACCGTTAAAGCATGTCTTATTTAAATAAATAAATCTTGCAGCCAATTCAACTTCTGATAAAATACTGGTATCCAGATTTCGAATAGAATAATAATATTCTTTATTGTGATTTTTTCGATGATCTTTGAGCAATTCTAATAATTCCAAAAGTTGAGTTTGTACAACTTTGTAACAATTTATTAATTCAGGATTTATGTCTGATAGAATGATTTCATCGGGCTGGTATACTTCTTTTATTAAAAAAAATACGGCTCCGCTTCCAATAAACGGTTCTAAATATTTGTTAAATGTTCTTGGGAAAAACGATTTGAATTGATTTAGTAATTGAGTTTTTCCACCTGCCCATTTAATGAATGTTGGGACATTAATAGATCCATTATCAAATTTCTCAACTTGAGCACTGTACTGTATTTTTTGTATTGTTATACTCATCTTTTGCACCGACTATTCTCACTCGATCTCTTTAATTTTTGATAAAATATTCCTTCCATTTTCAGTGCTTTGAAATAACTTTGTTTTTCTTCTTTCTGGAGTAAGACAAATAACTAATTCTCTTTCAGAAAGTTCACTTAATGTACTACTAACATGACTTATTGGAATGTCAAGTTTTGCTGAAATATCGCTTGGTGTACTTACAGCATCCATTATTAATGATAAAATTCGGAATCTTTTATCGCTTGACTTTACAAAGCTGATCAAGTCCCAATTATTCATATTTCTACTTGGTTATAGATTGTTTTAAATTTAGTTACAGTTATATTGTAATTAATATGTAACTACCTATATTTATGAAAATTTTTATATTGACCTCTACACTGAATCGCTAAACCCTTAATTTGAGATTCTTTGGGGATTAAATATGAAAATGCATGACATCATTAAAAGGGCTATCGATCTGCCTTTTGAAGAACATGATGTCATTCTTATTAATAACAATGGAGTAGAATTATCAATTTTTCGACCAATAAAAAGTTCCTAAGGGATTAAGACAAAAATATGATGCTAAAACTAATTTTCAGATATGGTTAAAAGAAAAAAATGACCACTTCAGACCAAACCATTTAAGGTTGATAATTGATCTCGATTTGAAATTGAGAAGTCGTCCTGACCTTCAAAAAGAATTATTGGAAACATTTGATGATATTTTCTATGGTGAGGATCCTGAAATTGTTGTCAAAAGATTCAATGGAATAAAATTTGAACATGAATTAAATAGCATAATAATTATTGCAACTTTGATGCAACTTTTCATCGTTGAACAAGCAATAAACTATACCAGCGAAAGTAAGTTTGACCCGCCAACATTATTTTTCCTTGGGTGGGTGCGTGCAGTATTATGCAAATATAAAGAGATTGATAATTTATGTATGAGTATAGGAAGATTTCAACCCCCACCACCTAGATTTACATCTATGGAAAATAAAAAACATAAGCAATATAGTCCAAATAGACCCGAACTCTGGTATTTAAATGAGGAATTATAGTGTTACATATCTATTTCACAATTATGTGACCTTCTTTCTGTGATGCATTTTTATCGATTTCACTTTTACAACTTCTACAATAAATTCTCATTTCACATTCTACATATTCTGAATTAAGTACTTCAAAATCACCATGGACATATTCAAAAATATCATAACGATTTGGTTCACTTTCAAAAAAGCCAAAACCACATTTTGGACATTTGGATTTGTTAGCAGTTTTCATCATTTGATTACTCCTCTAACATATCTGCAAGATAATAAACTACTTTTCCAATGCTAATTTCACTCCATGATTCTTCCACTTCATTTCCCTGAATAACTTTGACAAATTCAGTTGGAAGAAGTACACATTTATTTTCGAATTTTTTTGAGGTTTGTCTCAGTAAATTTGCTAATTCATTTATTTTCATAAAGTTTCCCCAATTCAATTACCATATTGATTTAAGTAGTATAAATACTTACAGTTTAGTTACAGTTTATTTACAATAAACTGTCTACGAATAAATACAAACATTAAAGAATAAAAACCCAAATTTTGAGAGCAATGGATGGAATAGAATCTAAATCAGGAAACGAAATGATATCAAATTACAGTTATATGAAAGAGGTTTCTCATAACGATTTTAAAAAATTTTTAAAACATAACGACGAGGTTAAAATTGGAGGAGTGAAGATAAAACTTCAAATAAAGTGGGATCTTTCAAAACTCGCCCCCGCCGCATTCAAACCCCAGACCACCACAGTCTGGTCATTCCCGGACCGCGGGGACTGGGCCACCCACAAAGGCAACTACCGCGGCAACTGGTCACCCTACATCCCCCGCAACCTCATCCTCCGCTACACAGACCGTAATGACACCGTCCTTGACCAGATGGCAGGCAGCGGCACCACCCTCGTCGAGTGCAGACTCCTCCAGCGCAACGCCATCGGGGTTGACATAAATCCCGATGCCGTCATGGTCGCCCGCAACAGGCTGGACTTCCCCTACACGCCCCTTGATGAAGAATACCGCGAACCAGACATACGAACATACGTCGGGGATGCCCGCGCGCTTGATATCATCCCCGACAGCTCCATCGACCTCATCGCCACCCATCCCCCCTATGCACACATCATCCCCTACACCCATGAGACTGGCGAAGGCGACCTCTCAAACGTCCACAGCATCGATGAATTTGCCAAGGAGATGCGCCAGGTGGCTGCCGAATCCATCCGCGTGCTTAAACCGGGGAAGCATTGCGCTATACTGATGGGGGATGCCCGCAAGCATGCTCATTTCATTCCCATTACTCCAAGGGTTCTCCAGGCCTTCCTTGATGTGGGATTTGTGCTGCGGGAGAATATTATTAAACTTCAGTGGAAGATGAAAGGGACGAGGGAGAACTGGAGCGGGACAAAATACAACTTTTTGCTCATCGGGCATGAGAACCTGTATGTTTTCAGGAAATTGAAGGATGGTGAATCGGCAGCTAAATTCAGGAACAGCATGAAATGGTGGTAGGGATGGCGCGAGATAGTTGAGAAAAGGGGTCAGGATGAGCAGAAAGAGAATTATAATTCAATAAGCTCGATAAAATCCACAATCTTTAGATCGCTGTCAAATGTTGCAACCCTGGATATTCCATAGGCTCTGCAAGTAGCAACGATCAAAGCATCATTCGGAAGAAGGTTGTATTTTCCCATAATATCCATCATTTCAAAGTATCTCGCATTAGGAAGTACTTCGCAGTCAATGGCTGTTATCAATTTTGTAAAAATAAACGCATTTTTAAATGCTTCCGGGAAAATATCTGGCTTTTTAAGATGATCAATAGCATCGTAGTGTTTTAGATCGTATTTATTTACAATGTATTGTTTCATTAAAATATAAATTACTTCATTTACAATAACATCACAAATAACCGCTTTATCTTTAGCGTTTTTCAAAAAATCATGTGCTCTTGCATCACCTTCAAGAAAATGTTTCAGGAAAACAGAGGAATCAATGAGTATCATACATCTCATATCTCATTTTCTTATCGTATTTTCCTTTGAATATTCCAGACGTTTCTCTCAGAATATTCTCCACTTTCCGTATGCGTATCTCAACTATTTTGCCTTCACAAGGTTCTATCTTTTGTAAAGGTTTAAGAACCCCGTTCTCATAAACTGCGTCAATTATCTCTGTTTCTGTCATAATGAATTCCTCAGGTTCTAAATCTGTACTGGTAAGAACTAATAATGTTTTTATTTATCCTGTAAAGTGTATATTCTTTTTCCTGATGCATAACGATTGCCATTCTGGAGTAAATATCAACCTATATCTTCTTGAAATTCTCGTCGATTTCTTACCATGCAGCTCGCCCGAAAGCCAGCCTCCCACATGCAGAGGGTCATCCTGCAGCCTCTTGAGTTTGTTATCAAGTTCAGAAAGTGCTTCGTTATTTTTCCTGATTGCTCTTAGAGAATCAAGAAAAGTATCCGTTCTTTTGACCACCCGGATCATAGCTCGCCGAGCATCGCTTCAACAGAAGTAACTTCCTTAACCCGTCCTTCTTTAATGTCAAGGTCACTTTTGCGCAGTGCTGTCATCGTTTTTGGATCACTGAGAATTTCAACTGAATCAACCAGAGCGTCCAGATCATCTCTTGTTACCATTTTTCTCTCTATTGCCAGAAGCTCATGGTATACATCTTCAATTGTTATTGATTCAGGCATGATTTTAAATTGGATGTATATCCTCATAACGATTGCCCATAAGAAATAAGCAATAATAAACCTCTGCAAAAACTCGCCCCCGCCACCTTCAAACCCCAGACCACCACAGTCTGGTCATTCCCGGACCGCGGGGACTGGGCCACCCACAAAGGCAACTACCGCGGCAACTGGTCACCCTACATCCCCCGCAACCTTATCCTCCGCTACACAGACCGTAATGACACCGTCCTTGACCAGATGGCAGGCAGCGGCACCACCCTCGTCGAGTGCAGACTCCTCCAGCGCAACGCCATCGGGGTTGACATAAATCCCGATGCCGTCATGGTCGCCCGCAACAGGCTGGACTTCCCCTACACGCCCCTTGATGAAGAATACCGCGAACCCGACATACGAACATACGTCGGGGATGCCCGCGCGCTTGATATCATCCCAGACAGCTCCATCGACCTCATCGCCACCCATCCCCCCTATGCACACATCATCCCCTACACCCGTGAGACTGGCGAAGGCGACCTCTCAAACGTCCACAGCATCGATGAATTTGCCCGTGAGATGCGCCAGGTGGCTGCCGAATCCATCCGGGTCCTGAAACCGGGGAAGCATTGCGCTATATTGATGGGGGATGCCCGCAAGCATGCTCATTTCATTCCAATTACACCCAGGGTCTTGCAGGCTTTTCTTGATGTGGGATTCGTGCTGCGGGAGAATATCATCAAGTTGCAGTGGAAGATGAAAGGGACGAGGGAGAACTGGAGCGGGACAAAATACAACTTTTTGCTCATCGGGCATGAGAACCTGTATGTTTTCAGGGAACTGAAACGTGATGAGTCAAAAGCGATATTTAAGAATAGTATGAAATGGTGGTAATGGAAAGTGGGTAAACAGTTGGTGTGCCGGTGGAGTGCCGCCATGGCTGTTAAAATATATAAGTTGTGTTGATGACTTAACATCTCATCAGTGTTAATCCGTGAAATCTGTGTCTAAAAAATAATGAAAACCAGCCCTTATCCTTGTTCAGTTCTCATGCCCACCCTTTCGGTTCACTCATAAGGGTACCTCTCCCAACCTGCTCCAGCCGCCCTTGTGGTGTGGGTGGCTGGCAGGCGCTTTTCGATTGATCTGGGTGGCCGTTTTCATTTCAATACTATACCAAAATTATGTTATCAGATGCCACTGCAAATCCGTGTAAATCCGTGAAATCCGTGTCCCTTTGCCTGATGGATGGGGGTACATAATCTATTTCATTAAACATAATTGTTATATAAGTTAAGGAAACAATAGTTGAGTATGGGAGAATGGGATAATGAATATGGGATTAGACATTTTATCAATTAAAATAAGATGGAATAATTTCATAATAGTGGCTGGAATAGCGATAATGTCCCTCTTTTTGGTTGCTGGCATTGCAAGCGCAGATCCACCTCCATCAATCCTTAAGATAAACGGGAATGAACAGACTTCTGGAATAGGTAGTTATTGTTGGAAGGTAGAAAACGAGACATATTCAATATGTGGAGATACTATTGGCATTATAACACCAGCAGAGCCTTTGTTTACCATGTCACCATTTACAGCACACCTAATTCTTCCCCTTCAGGAACCCCTGGAAGAGTTAGGATTTAGCGTTACTCGAGTCACAGATGAAGATGAACTTAGAGAGGCTGTAAATGAGACTAGAGCGTGGCGTTTACAAGGGAAATGGGGGGATTCGAACATGCTACCTTTAGAGCGTGAGCCGGAAATAAATCTCTCCCTTGAGCCCGGGCTTTACGTTTTGAATATATTTGTCGAATGGGAAGAGATAGGTGATGTATCCTACGGTTTTCTGGTACAGGTAAATAACCCGGAAACCGAAGTTACAAATAATATTAGCTCGGGCGAAAAGACTGCTGGATTTGAGGTTTTTCTGGCAATAATGACACTTTTATTTGCAATTGTAATCAGGCGAAATAGGAAATAATGACTATAAACTAGCAATAGCCACCAAAAATATATTTCCAAGATTATTTAAATAAGCAAAATCCCATCCCTTCTTCAGCTCTCCTTCCGCCCCTTCGTTTTCACTTCACAGGGTGCCCCTCCTCGTAAGCTCCGCCTGCCCTTGTGGTGAGGGGGGCTGGCAGGCGCTTTTCTATTCTTCTGGCGGGCTTTTGGTGGGCCATTCAGCTGCCCCTACCACATCTTCCATGCACGTCGCCTGCCCCCCTCCATCGATACACTCCCGCCTCCCGTCAGTCAATACTCAAATGCTTTGCCTTTTTGCAAAAAGATTTTATGTTTAACCGTTCATAGTATACCATGGTGATACAATTGCAAACAATCCCTGCTAAATTGACATCAAAACTTGTAGCTGAACTTGATGGATTGATAAAAGAAGGGTGGTATGCCAATCGTTCAGAAGCCATCAGGGATGCCGTACGTAACATGGTGGAACGTAAAAAACTGGTGAGACTTGAAGCAGCAGTTGAAGAGGACATTAAATGGGGCCTTTATGGAGATTAAAGTAATTTCGGATGCCGACCCCATCATCCATTTATCTGAGATAGGCAAAATAGCGTGTTTTTCACTCTTCAGTACAGTGCTTGTGACCCATGAGGTCTACAGCGAAGTTAAAGCCTGCAACTTGCCAGGTAACGATGAGATTAAATCAAAAGTATTTGAGATCGTTGACCTTGGATCGAACAAAAAAGACCGGGTAGAATATTACTCACTTAAATATGATATTAGTATCGCCGATGCAACCGTAATAACACTGGCAAAGTATACAGGTATCAATCTCGTCCTGACCGATGATCTCGACGTAAGGGACATTCTAAGATCACAGGATATTCAACCCGCTGGTTCCATAGGCATACTTCTCAGAGCATACCGTGTGAGAGTTATACCTTATAATGAAGCAGTAGAAGCACTGGAAAACCTGCAGGAAATTTCATCTTTATATGTTACTTCAAAGCTCATTGAAAATGCTAAACAGGCGTTAAAGGAATATGATGCTGGTCACAGGTTGAAATAGGAACATGAAGAAGTAAAAATAAAACATTTTTGATTGTACATAAAGTATAACTTTGTGTACTCAAGTTAATCCGACCGTAGGGAGGATTTTCTTGTATGCCTTTTTCCCACCAGTAAATCCTCCATATACCCACAAATCATCTTGTGTGCAATATTCCTGATCCCATCCATTCCTCCAATCACCTGCGCTGCCCCTGATGCATTTATACGCCTGCCCGGGCAGGGGGGCAGACCGTGTGAGTATGCTGTTGATTAAGTGGCAGTAATGGGAAGGTAGATTCAGTTGGTGGTGGTGGATCGGTGTTATGGCTGTTAAAATATAATTTTTGTGTGATGGGTTGTTACCCATAATACTATGGAGTATAAGAGATTGTATATCGGTTGAATTTTATGCAATGACCTGATACGATTGACCTATCTGCTTAAAACTCGAAACGTCTTTGCGCTCCAATTTTGTCCTGATATCTTCAAAGCGCTTGACAGTTTCCTGCGAATAAAGACGCTCACCACAATGAAGGCAAACCTCTGCCCTTACTTTAATTACAGCCGTGTGAACTCCTCCTTTGAGCAGTTTCTCGACTTGCTTTTCCTCGAGGTCACCGCCACAAACAGGACACTTTTCAAACGGTATTGTTTGGTTCATTCTTTTCTCCTTTGCCAGTTTTCCCATTTCGAGGGATCAGGACGGTATACTGTTACCAATACAGCCCATTTTGTCTGTTCATTATATGCCCAGACGCTGTGAACAGGTTCATTTTTGTATGTATTTCCATATATCAAACAACTCGGATAAGGTTTATCGTCAAAATAATCTTCAATGATCATACCCGTTAAAACTGATTGAAAAATTTCATTATATGAGAGTTTATCATTTTGCGCCTCTTCATCAGAATGGTCAGTAATTCTTATTCTGTCTGAATGAATGGCACTTTTAATGTCAGATATTTCCATGTAAAAACTCCCCAATATTGAACTTCATTTTTTACTGAATTAAAAATATTTATTGCTTGTCATTTGTTGCCTATATTGATACCATATCAACTTTAAATCTATCTTCACCTGAGATGGATGCACACATATCTATTCCTCATTCGTGGTACTAACCTCCCGCTCCCGCCGCCTTCAAACCCCAGACCACCACAGTCTGGTCATTCCCGGACCGCGGGGACTGGGCCACCCATAAAGGCAACTACCGCGGCAACTGGTCACCCTACATCCCCCGCAACCTCATCCTCCGCTACACAGACCGTAATGACACCGTCCTTGACCAGATGGCAGGCAACGGCACCACCCTGGTCGAGTGCAGACTCCTCCAGCGCAACGCCATCGGGATTGATATAAATCCCGATGCCGTCATAGTCGCACGCAACAGGCTTGACTTCTCATATATCCCCCTCGATGAAGAATACAAAGAGCCGGAAATTAAAACATCCGTAGGAGACGCCTGCAATCTCGATAAGATTCCCGACAACTCAATTGACTTTATTGCTACCCATCCGCCGTATGCACACATCATCCCGTACACTCATGAGTTAGTTGAAGGCGACCTGTCCAGTGTCCACAGCATCGATGAATTTCCCGTTGAAATGCTGCAGGTTGTGGCCGAATCCATCCGGGTCCTCAAACCGGGGAAGCACTGCGCTATCCTGATGGGTGATGCCCGCAAGCATGCTCATTTCATTCCTATTACTCCCAGGGTCCTGCAGGCATTTCTTGATGTGGGATTTGTGCTGCGGGAGAATATCATCAAGTTGCAGTGGAAGATGAAAGGGACGAGGGAGAACTGGAGCGGGACAAAGTATACCTTTTTGCGGATAGGACATGAGAATCTGTATGTTTTCAGGAAATTGAAAAGTGAGGAGTCAAAAGCAAAATTTTAATATCAGTAGTTACTGTTTCCCAGACTATTGAATTACTGACCCAAAAATATTCATGGATAAGCTTATCCCTCAATCCTGTAACAGCTTTCCATTCAATTTCTGAATATCCTTGTTTAATTTTATCAGGAATCTTTTTCGCAGCTTCCCCTATTCCTTCCAGATTTCTTACCACTGCATCCCTGGTTTTTTTTATCCGCAAAATACTCTTCAAATTCCATATTTTGTGTAAATTCTTCAATATTTGCACTGGCTTCAAGAATATCTTGAATAAACAGAATAACATTCCTTTTTTTAGGCATAAACTGTCTCATCCAATATATTAGATTTAATCAATGGTTTTAATGCATCAGGGGTCACAAGGTCAACCTTTATGCCGAATTTTTCACTAAGATAATTTTCAAGTTTAATGAATGTAAAAAAACCCATTGGACTATCAAATTCAACAAGGACATCTACATCACTGGCTTCTGTTTGTTCGTCCCTGGCATAAGACCCAAATATACCAATAGTTTTAACTTGATATTCTTTTTTTAGAAGGTGGTCTTCTTCTAATAATTTATCCAGAATGACTTGTTTGGATTTCATTGTATCCTTCTCATTGTATATGTTTAGGAATTCAAGCATTCAATATTTTTCATTGTTATGCTAAATAATCATATTTATTACCATACCATCATTCCTTCTTCAATTCTCCTGTTGCCCATTCTCCATTATCCACTCTGACTATCACCGAAATTAGCAGGTAAAACATTAACTAAATATACAAGACTCACATAATCTTTTACGGGGGCTACTATGTTCCGGAAATTCCAGATAACAGAAATAATAGACAGAACAACCAACGTCAGAAGTTACCGGTTTGACAGACCGCAGGACTTCCTTTACCTTCCAGGACAGTATGTCATGGTGCAGGTTGAGAACAATGGCAACATGATCCAGAAGGCCTTCTCACTTTCCAGCAGTCCCACCGAAGAAGGATATCTCGAGATCACCAAGAAGTTCACAGGGCATGAGTTCTCTGATGCATTAAAGGCCAGGGAAGTGGGAGATGAACTGGGTCTTGATGGCCCTCGCGGCTCTTTTATCCTCAATGAGCAGGAAAAAAATATCGTGATGCTGGCAGGCGGTATCGGAGTGACCCCTTTTCGGAGCATGATTAAATATTCCATGGACCGGTATCTTGACAATACCATCGTGCTCATCTGCAGCAACAGGACCGAGGAGGATATCATCTTCTCCGACGAGTTCAGGAGTATGATGAGATCCGGCAGGTTATCGATGGTCCTGACCTGCACCAGACCATCTGACCAGTGGAAAGGCATCTGTGGCAGGATCGATCGTACCATGATCCAGAAAGAGGTCACGGATCTTTTGCAGTCATTTTTCTATATCTGCGGCCCTCCATCAATGGTTCAGAGTATGAGAGAGCTGCTTGAAGAGATGGAGGTCCCAAAGGAAAGGATACTTTTCGAGGACTTTTACGGGTATTGATGTCCTATGAAGAGCCCTGCAATGCCAGGTCTGGTATGCATGTGCATCCTTATCGTCACCGCTTATTCCAGATGCCTGTCCTCCAACACACAACCAGGGGATACTCTCTTTCCTCCCTCTCGGTTTCACTTCACAGGGTGCTCCACTCGCTCTGCGCCGCCCCTGATGCACATGTCCGGCGCCAGGACAGGGGGAACAGGGATGTGATTTCAGAATGTCAAGCGTCCAGATTCGCAAAGGTTTAATAAATAACATCTGCATAGTCTAAAAACATGGAAGTAGCAATTTCTAACGATGCAGCTCCTGTAGTAAAAGATTCAATAAACAGAGAAATAATACTGTTAGAATCAAAAATTAAGCTACTGAAAAGTGAAATCAAGAAATTCGAAGAAAAATACCAGCTTACATCTCCCGAATTCAAAGAAAAGTTTGATAGCGGGAACCTTGACGATTCACAGGACTTTTTTGAATGGTGGGGACTCATAAGAGGCCTCGAAACATTAGAAGATAACATTAGTAAAGCCAGATCGGTGGTAACCTATTGGTGATCGCAGACTATTTCAAGTCAATCGAAGTCCTGTTAAGCAATTCAAAACTAATAGTTGATAAAACAATTGACTTCAAAGAATTCAGCAGTTGCGAGGGAATGGTTACCGGAAGTTTGTTATTTCTGGGTGGTTATTCGCTCAATTTTATGGAATATATCCTGATAGGAAAACAACGGCCTAAATATAGATTCAACCTCTCAAATAGTAAAGGAAAGTTAATGTTCAGATATGACAATGCACCTCATCATAAAGAAATCTCGACATATCCACACCATAAACATATTGGCACACAAGTCAAATCCTCTGAAGAGATAGGACTTGCAGAAGTGATCTCTGAAATTGAGATTATAATACTAACTGAGCCCAACAGCATGTGATTAACATGCATTGTTGAACAATCATCTTCCTCCACCTGTGTCTTCAATCACTCGGCCCCCGCTCTCCCTGTTCCACTCACCTGCGCCGCCCCTGATGCACCAGCCCGGCGCCCGGACAGGAAAGTGCGGATTGGGTGTGGTCTATGCTCATGAAGTGCATTGAAAAGATAATTTCTTCCGCCCACCATAATTCTGCGATATCTATATCAGTCAAAGAGATAAACAGATAAATCAAATGTCAGGTACTATCTTCACGTTCACAACTCCCCCGGTACATCCTACCACCAATCATCTTACCCTGTCCGACCACTGGGACCATCTCCGTGCACGAGTAGGTATTAACCGTTCAGGCCACCTCGTCGAACCCGGCCTGTACTCACTGGGCAATCCCACACCAGACTCCCCTGTGTTCGTCACCGCCAACTATACCCTGTCCTTTGACGCAGTGCGCTCGTCCCTGGATGACTGGATGAAATGCTATATCCTGGTGCTGGACACAAAGGGTATCAATGTATGGTGCGCTGCCGGCAAGGGCACATTCGGTACCGGTGAACTGGTAAACAGGATCCACATAACCGGACTGGCCGATAAGGTCAACCATCGCGTGCTCATCCTGCCGCAACTGGGTGCCACCGGCGTTTCAGCCCACGAAGTGAAAAAACTCAGCGGTTTTCGGGTAGAATACGGGCCTGTGCGCGCAGCTGACCTGTCGGCATACCTGAAGACACACAAGGCCACTCCTGAGATGCGAAGGGTGCAGTTCAATGTAATAGAGCGCCTGGTCTTGTTTCCTGTCGAGCTGGTCAAAGTACTCCCGTACCTCCTGGTCATATCCATCATCCTGTACTTTGCCTCAGGCCCCCTTGCGGCTGCAGGTGCTGCCGCTGCTATGCTGGCGGGTATTTTTCTCTTCCCCATCCTGTTGCCGTTCATCCCCACAAAGGACTTCAGCAGTAAAGGATTCCTACTGGGCGGGCTCATCGCGCTCCCCTTTGCACTTGCAGCGTACCGGTACGGAATAGAACCCGCTCCATGCATCCATATTTCAAGAGCTATCACTCCCATGCTGCTCATGCCGCCAGTCACAGCATTCATATCGTTGAATTTCACAGGCTCCACAACATTCACTTCAGTCACCGGGGTCAGGAAAGAGATATCCACCTACACACGCGTCATGGCATGGATGTTCGCATCAGGAACAGCAACATTAATTATTCTCGCCATATTACGAATTACGGGATGGTAACAATGTTCGATTCATACCGCTCCAACACGCTCCAATATGACCCTGTCAAGTGCATTAACTGCGGGATGTGCACCACCGTCTGCCCCCATGCGGTCTTTGCTCCCGGTGAAAATGAGGTCCGGCTAGCAGACTATCTCGCCTGCATGGAGTGCGGGGCCTGCCAGATGAACTGCCCGACCGGCGCTATTACCGTTGAGAGCGGCGTGGGTTGTGCGTATGCCATGTTCTATGCCGCCCTGACAGGGAAGGATGAGCCCACCTGCGGTGCCGGTGATGACGCGTGCTGCTCATGACAGAACGTTCAAACAGGTGATGGTCATGATTAAAGAACTCATACGAAAGAACAGGAGTTATCGGAGGTTCCACCAGGAAGAAACCATAGCACCTGAAACATTGCGGGAACTCATCGACCTTACCAGGTACTCGGCCTCCGGTGCCAACCTGCAGCCACTGAAATACATCCTATCCTGTGAATCCGGTAAGAACGACCTGATATTCCCCCACCTGGCCTGGGCCGGATACCTGAAAGACCGGGAGGGGCCTGCTGAAGGTGAACGCCCGCCTGCTTACATAATCATAGTATGCGACACTGACATTTCAAGCTCAGCCGGTGTGGACCACGGTATAGCAGCCCAGAGCATACTGCTGGGTGCGGTCGAAATGGGGCTGGGCGGGTGTATCATCGGTTCTATAGAACGCGACGGGCTGCGAAAGGCTCTTGGCATCCCGCCCCGTTATGAGATATTACTGGTACTGGCACTGGGCAAGCCAAAGGAAGACGTCGTGGTCGAAACAGCAGGGACTAAGGGAGATATCAAGTACTGGCGTGATGAAGAAGACGTCCACCATGTGCCAAAGCGGGCGCTGGATGAAATCATCCTGGATATCTGATCGGTTCTGTTGTTCTTGTTATTTCGACGGGGATTTCCTCTTGAACCGACCTACATGGGCCAGGAGCACATCGATACCTTTCGTCATCAATGAATTGAACTTCTCGCCTCGCATCACGGCACGGTTTATTGATTCGCCAAGGTCCACGGGCAGGGCCACATCGACCCAGTTATCGCGTTGTCCAAACAGCATGGGGTCCTCGAAAACCTCAGCAGCAACGTCAAGTGCGCTCATGGCAGCCTCGGCATCTTTGAACTTTACGGGAACATGCAGGGTTACTGATGTTATTTTTCCCTTAGTATCTTTAGGAGTATAGAACCGTACTATTTCGTTCCCGAACCGACCCGTGAAATGGTCAGTACCCTTGACGAATCCCAGTCCAAGTATGGTATCTATCACCTTGGAAGGCAGGTCGTCCATCAGACAACCGCACAGTGCCGCCGTTATCTCATCCCTGGTCAGCCCTTCGGCCAGCACCTCGAACTCCTGCATGGGGAATCCTACTGCTATCTCGTCCTTCTCGTACCCGCCGAACATCCTGGCTCCTGCACATAATAGCGAGAGATTGACCGTGTTCTCCATGACAGGAATGGCAGTACATTCACCGCATACGGCAAACTCGCCCTTGAATTTAGAGGATACTTCCCTGCCGTGTATCTTCCCAAGTGTGGTTGCCATTCGCATGATCTTCCGGGGATTGCCTATTACAATAACCACATCCGGTTCGAAATCGGCTTTTTCAAGGGGTGCAAGTGTGACACTGGTGGTATCAGCAGGTTTTATCCTCGGGTAGACCTCACCGTATTTTGGCTCCTCGAATCCCAAGGCAAGTTCGGCACTGGCACACGACAGGTCATCAACGGTAAACGTAAACGTGTCCCCGTGGGAAGCACTGAGCCGTACCATCTCACAATAACGCCGTGGAGCAAGCTCGTCATGTGGCTTGTCACTGTTTATCTTCACTGCAACGGGGGATGCCGGCAGTTCAAAGAACCGCCTGAATCGACTGGAAACTTCAGCGTATTTCATGTACTATTCCTCTTCAACGGGAATGTTGTTCTCTTTAGCAATGTCTATGAATGCCCGGGCCACATATTCCACCTGTTTGCGGCTGAGTCCGTACGTGTTTATCTTGAAATTCTTGCTCATACCCGGATGTAATCCCATTATCTTGCGTTTTTTCAGCTCGTGATACAGGAAATATCCCCGTTTCTTGTGCTCCTCGGCCACCTCATGCAGTGGCAGGGTCTCGAAATTCATCATGGTATGCTCTGCGGGCCTGACACCCATCAAGTGGAACCCTTCTATCCTCTCAAGCTGCCGTGCCAGGTATCGCGCATTTTCCACTTCCTCATCCCAGTGCCTGACCCGCTCGACCACGGCCGGGAACGAAGCCATAAGCGTGATAAGTGGTGCGCCAAAGACAGGAGCGCATCCGAACAGGGCAACTTCCTTTTTGGTAAATCCGCGCCCGCTCCATTCACCCCTGATGCTGGATTTGTCAAATATCTGCTGGCTCCACTCGTATGTGGTGGCCAGGATACCGATGGGGGCCGAAGCCGCCCAGCTCTTATGTCCGGAACCGCACAGGAAATCCACGCCCAGCCGCTTGCCGTCCACGGGCATGATACCTGATGAATAGGCTGTGTTCAGCAGGAACGGGACACCGTACTCCTTGCAAATCTTACCCACGCCGGCCGCATCGGCTATGTTACCGTAGCGGTAATCGACATGGGTCAGCACTGCCATGGTGGGAAGGGAACCGGTCTTTTTCTCTACTTCCTCGAATTTGGTCGCATACCCTTCAGGTTCTATCCTGAACTCGGGATATCCGCTGTGAGGCACTTCGAACACCTTCAGCCTGTTGGCCTCGGCAGCCAGGTACGAGGTATAGTGGGCCAGCGAGTCCACAACAACAGAATCACCGGGCTCGCATGCCATGTGCATGGCTGCCCATTTGGCGTGCCTGCACCCGGCTGTGAATCTAACATCGTCCATGTTCAGGAATTCAGCAATATCATGAACCAGGTTGCGCACCGGGGGTTTCTGGACCAGGTCAACCCTGGACTCAAAACAGTAATCACATACCGAATATCCGTCCCCGAACTCCAGCAGTGCTTTGCGGGCCTCTGGCGTCAGGACCCCTCCCCGCTGGATGGGATGTACATTGATGAATACGCCTTCTACATTTCTTTCCAGGTTCTTGTATAAATTGAGGTCCAATGTCACACCTTCTATGCTGCGGTAATTGTGTCCAGGAGGTATTTTATATCATCCCTGTCAATGCGCCCTACCAGCATCAGTTCACCGTCAAGGGCAATGGCAGGTACAGATGATATACCAAGATGCTTCGCTCTCTCAAGACCTTCACCCTGCAAAGCGTTTACCTCTTTAAAGGTAATGCCTTTGGGCAATAACTCAATAAGCATGGTCCTGACACTGTGGCAATCAGCGCACGTGTCCGAATAGTACAGTTCAACTAAACTCATATCTTCCCTGATGTATGTATATCAATAATATGTGTGTATTATGACAATTCTTGCCGCACCAACATATATTAAGATTGTTCCACTATAACTATACCATATGGATGAAACGACGGTCAAACGTACAAAATCTGCAATTAATGGGCTGCTGGACGTGGAGCAGTTCTGGATCGACTCAGCGCCTGAGTATGATTTATCCCAGGAGGATATTGATAAATTGCTCAAGAAACTGGCTAAAGTGCAGGATACTGTTGATAAGATCAGCAAGAGCGTCGAGAAAAAGGTCAGGACTGCGGATTAAGGGAGTAATAGATTCTTTTTTTTGGGGGTAGATATGGCCGAGTGCGATGTTCATACACTGCTGCGGCTGCCCACTGGCGTATTCTATGCCCAGGGTGTGAAGGCTAACGTGCTGTTCTTTGACCGCAAACAGGCAAGTGAGAAGTTATGGATCTATGATCTGAGGACTAACCAGCATTTTACGCTGAAGACAAATCCGCTCGCCTTCGATAGTCTGAAGGATTTTATTGAATGCTATCATCCGGATAACAGGCGTGACAGAAAGAAAACTGCACAGTTCAGGGTATTTGATTATGCCGAACTCATGCAGCGGGACAAGGCAAGTCTTGACATCTTCTGGCTCAAAAATGAAAGTCTTGAAGATTCTGAGAACCTGCCTGACCCGGATGTGCTGGCCAGGGACATTGCCGAGAATCTGGGGTCTGCTCTTGAGCAGTTCAGTACGATTTACCAAGAACTGGAAGAGGAATAAGACAAGAAATTATATTCTTCAAAACCCACACTTCCCCCCCGAATTCTCCTTCGGCAGCTTCACCCGGATCGTGAACCGGTACAACACCCTGCCTCCCTGCACCCGCAAATACTTCGAACTCTCCTTCCTGCTGCCCCCCAGCACTTTCATTATCCTGGTAGCCGCATGCCTGGCACTTGCCACGTTGGCAATATAGACATCTATCCCCCGCTTGACCTCCAGGTACTCGTAGTCCACGCCGCTGCAATATTTATCGACAATATTATAAACCGACCTGGTCTCATCTCCGGTCATCTGCCGGTCTGCCCGTACCTGGAGAATTGCATCGTGTCCCATGAATTCTTCACCCGGTCTAAGATCCTGAATAGTTCCCTTCACACTCATACATATCTCTTTACATAAAGCCTCCCTAACTGGAATGAAACGAAATTGTTATATAGAACTGCAAACAATTAAGACGCTTCACTGACAGAAACAATTTTTAAATCTGTAACGGGGTAACGACATGAAAATAGTACCATTAGGTAAGAGAGTTTTAATCAAACCGGTCAAAGAAGACGAAAAGACTGCGGGCGGAATATACATACCTGAATCTGCCAAGGAAAAGAAAAAACGGGGTATCGTGGTAGAAACAAGCGCATCCATGGACGCCAAAGAATGCCCCATCAAAAAGGGAGATACCATTCTCTATTCTGGTTACAGTTTTGAAGAGATGGAGATCAACGGGGAACAGTACATCGTCCTTGACCAGAAGAATATAATCGCAAAGATAGAGTAGGTGAAAACAATGGCAAAACAACTAACTTTTGATGATGAAGCAAGGCACGCACTCATGCGAGGCGTGGACCATCTTGCCAACACGGTAAAAATAACACTGGGACCAAAAGGCAGAAACGTCGTGCTTTCAAAAAGCTACGGCAGCCCGGTGATAACCAATGACGGTGTCACCATTGCCAAAGAGATCGACCTTGAGGACCCATTGGAGAATATGGGCGCCCAGCTGGCAAAGGAAGTCGCCACCAAGACCCAGGACGTAGCCGGTGACGGAACCACCACAGCCACACTGCTGGCCCAGGCTATCCTGCACAAAGGCATGAAGAACATCACCGTGGGAGCCAATCCCATCGAGATCAGGCGTGGTATCGATAAAGCCACGGAAAAAGTGGTAGAATTCATCAAATCCATAAGCGAAGACGTCAAAGGGAAAGAAAAGATCACCCAGGTAGCCACTATTTCAGCGAACAATGACGAGGTCATTGGCAACCTCATTTCAGATGCCATGGAAAAAGTAGGCGCCAACGGTGTCATTACCGTTGAAGAAGCAAAGTCCATGGAAACCTCCCTGGAAGTAGTGGAAGGAATGCAATTCGATAAGGGTTACATCTCCTCCTACATGTCCACCGATACCGAACGGATGGAAGCGGTCCTCGAAGACCCGAAGATACTCATCTTCGATAAGAAGATCAGCTCAATGAAAGAATTCCTGCCTGTGCTCGAAGCAGTGGTCAAGGAAAACAAACCCCTGTTCATCATAGCCGAAGACCTTGAAGGCGAAGCACTCGCAACTACCGTTTTGAACATCATTCGCGGTACTCTGAGGGTATGTGCGGTCAAAGCACCTGGCTTTGGCGATGAACGCAAGGAGATGCTGGAAGATCTGGCAGCACTCACCGGTGCAAATGTCATCAGTGAAGAAAAAGGCATGAAACTTGAGAACGCCAAGCTTTCAGACCTGGGCAGTGCCCGCAAGATCAGGGTGAACAAAGAAAAGACCATCATCATTGAAGGACAGGGTAAAAAAGAAGATATCGCCAGGAGAGTCGCTGTTCTCGAAGGACGCATCAAACTGGAAGATTCAGAATACAAGTTGAAAGAACTCAAGAAGCGCCTGGGCAAACTGTCAGGTGGAGTGGCAGTGATCAACGTGGGTGCAGCTACCGAGACAGAACTTAAGGAAAAGAAGATGCGCCTGGACGATGCATTGAACGCCACCAAGGCAGCCATTGAGGAAGGCGTTGTACCCGGCGGCGGTATCGCCCTGCTCAGGGCAGCAGCCGAACTGGAAAAACTGACCCTGGAAGGCGACCAGATGATCGGTGTTAACATTGTCAGGATGGCACTGGAAGAACCTCTCAAACAGATCGCCGCAAATGCCGGTAATGAAGGTTCGGTCATCGTAGAGAAGTTGAAAGGCGAATCCAATCCCAATATGGGTTTTGATGCAAAGACCGACACATTCAAGGATATGGTCGAAGCCGGTATCATCGACCCCGCAAAAGTGGTACGAAGCGCGCTGCAAAATGCTGCCAGCATAGCAGGCCTGATGCTGACCACCGAAGCACTGGTCACCGATATTCCGGAAAAGACACCATCAATGCCCGGAATGCCGGGACCTGAGAGTTACATGGGAATGTAACTCTTCTTTTTCTTTTTTTCGGTTCTCTTTTTTATCATTTCAGGATTCAACTATTGTAGCCGTTATCCCACAACAGTAAGACCTGATACCTTCACTGTCGGTGTGATAATAGTACCCAGGCGCCTTACATCATGTCCTGCGCCGGTGATATTATGCAGCAACTGGAACATATTGCCAGATACCATCATGGACTTAATGGGGCTCGTTATTTCGCCATCCTCGACCACAAATGAATTGCGCGCCTCCACACTGAAATCACCGGATATGGGATTGGCCGTATGGGCACCTATCACCGAACCCACCAGCACACCGCGGCGCATGTCGCTTACCACATCACTGGCAGGATACTGTATCATCAGGTTGCGCACATCGATCGTCGTGGTCTGGGCATAGTTATTCCTCACCGCGCTGCCTGTCGAGTCAACACCGTCCTTGCCTGCAGTATAGGTATCGTACAGGTAGGTACCCAGTACCCCGTTCTCAATGATGCGGTTGGTCCTGGACGGAGTACCCTCATCGTCAGACCGTGAAGAACCAATACCCCCTTCCAGCAAACCGTCATCAATGATATTCAACCCTTCAGCGCCTATCCTGCTGCCCAGTTTACCTGCCAGTGCTGAACGCCCTTTCTGGACATTCTCGGCACTCAATGACGCCAGCAATGTACTCTCAAGGAGGTCTGCAATGGCAGCAGGTCTTAGCAAAATATCGATCTCTCCACTATCCACTTTCACACCACCCACTGATGCCACTGCCTGCCTGGCAGCCTCCCTGCCAATAGTATAAAAATCAATGTCAAGATTCCGGGAAATATCAAACTCGTATGCAGTGGACACTTCACTGTCCTCTCCGGCCCGGCAATCCAGCATTCCGTCTATCCTGCTGGTATGCTCCACCATCTCAACGCCATTGGAGTTCAATATCACATAACTGGAACCTGAACATGAGAACCTGCCCCCTGTGGGTATTGCATCATTGACCGATGCGGCCCCGTCCACCATCCTCAAAGCCAGGTCAATGCAGGTATCGATATCCATGCCTGCAATTCTCGGATCATGAATGCCGTCAACGGTTGCATAGTCCGATACCCCGGGCAGTCCCTTCCAGTCAGGGTCGCTCTCACGCACCCGTGCCGAGCTTACTGCCGCCCGGACAGCTTCATCGAGCATGAGTGGGTCATTTGTGGAGGAAAATCCTACTGCTCCATTCACCACCGCCTTGATGCCCAGACCACGGATATATCCTTCCCTTGCCAGGTCAACCTTATCCATCTGGATATCAATGTGAACGCCCCTGCCCGTGAGCCCGAACACCTCTACCTCATCAGCCCCTGCCTGTTGTGCAATACGCAATGCTTTCTCTGCCAGGTCAAATATAACATTCATGTCGTTGCTCATCCGCTACCACCCACTAATGCCTCTGACACCAGGATATGTGGCGACCCGTCACAAACAGGCACTGCCTGTCCGCCTTTACCGCACCTGCCCGAATTCATCTTCATATCACCCGCTACCAGCTGCACATTTTGCAGTATGCCCAGGATTTGCCCGGACAGGGAGACATCACGCAGTGGTGTGGTCAGCTCACCGTTCTCAACCATGTACCCGCGCTCGGCATTGAACTGGAACACGCCCTCGCCCGGGTTCACCTGGCCTCCCCTGCTCCCCATCAAATATATGCCATCCTTCATCTCAGCCAGCATCTCATCAAAACCAGAATCCCCGTTCCCGATATACGTATTGCTCATCCTGATAATGGGACGTGACAATCCCTGTGACCGCGCATGCCCGGGCTGGCCTGTACCTGGCAGGATGGCAGCTGTTTCCCTTGAATGTAAATACGATTTGAGCACGCCGTTATCGATCACCGTGGTAGCTATTGATTCAACTCCTTCGTCATCCATAGGATAATATCCATATCCATGCATTGAGGGGTCGTCTATCACAGATATGCAGGGCGCAGCTATCGTGCTGCCCACTTTGTTGGCAAGGATGGAATTGCCCTCGACCACGTGGTCAGCCTCCACAGCATGACCTACAGCCTCATGAATGAACACACCGGCCAGTTCCTGGTCCAGTATCACCGGCATCCTGCCCCCTCTGGGTACTTTTGCAGATAACAGTTCCACAGCCGTATTACCGGCCTCCTCTGCCAGTTCCAGGGCATCGTACCTGTCGAACAGTTCATATCCGCACACATCGAACTTGCTTCTCCTGCCCATCTGGAACATCCCGTTCCGGGATGCTACAGCAGTAACCGCAAATCCTGTCCTGGCCAGGCTGTATTCGGCTTCGACGCCCTCGGAGTTCTGGTATTCCACTACGAGCTCGCTCTCAGAATAAAGCACACTGGCACTGGTCACATCAGCTACCTTTGCCCTATGATGCATCTCAAGCAGCATTTCGACCTTTTCCTCAATGGGCACATCACCGGGCTTTTTACGGGCTACAGGAATATCATGTAATCGGGGCTGCTGCACCTCAGCGAGTCCCTTGCTTTTCCGTGGCGACTTCGCGTGGGTCTGGCTGGCAAGTTTCACCGCCCGCTCAAGTGAATGCATACTGTCCCGGCTATCGTCTGAAGATACAAAACCCCATGAACCCTTGACCATCGCCCTGCACGATATCCCGTGGGTAAAATTATTCGATATCTGCTCTATCTGCCCGTTGTCAATAAATAGGGAACGGCCTGTGCTCCTCAATACCCGTATGTCATGGAAATCTGCCTGTAGCGCTGCCAAATGCATCATACTCCTTATGGTGCCGGGCTCGGAGTTCCTATAACAGCTTCATTGAGGGTCAGATTGAACCTGGGGAAGGAGGAAGCTTTTTTTATCTTCTCTATCAGGTATTCCTTTTCTTTTCCCACCATGGACCTTTCCAGCACTTCAGAGATATTCGATACCGGGACGATCTCTATCTTATCCTTGAACTCATCCTCTATCATCACATCGCCCATATTGGACCTTGGGATGATGACGGTCTTGATGCCGGCCTGGGCAGCCGCCTCTATCTTATAGGTCACACCACCCACGGGCAGCACGTCACCCCTTACTGAGAGGGAACCGGTCATGGCCACGGTCTGGTCCACCGGTATATTCTCAAATGCAGACAATACGGCAGTGGCAATACTGATAGAAGCACTGTCACCCTCCACACCTTCGTAAGTACCTATGAACTGGATATGAACGTCCATGGTCGTGGTATCTTTACCACTGACCTTCTTGATAAGGGCTGATACGTTATCTACAGCTTCGCGTGCTACCTTCTTGAGCATACCCGTGGCAATGATGCGTCCTTCGGAACTTGACTGTGAGGGAGTTACTTCTGCCATTATGGGAAGTACAATACCTGAATCGCTGCCCATTACTGCCAGGCCATTGACCCTACCTACCATTGAGCCCTGACGCTCGAACATCTGATAATCCTTTCTTCGTTCAAGGTACTGGTCGGCCAGTTGCTGCTCGACCGAGCGGGCAATGTTCTTGGCTTTTAATACATGTCCCGCACAGGTTACTGCTGACCCTTCAGAGTGAGCAATATCCCCGGCGACCCGTACAAGACCGCCAAGGTCCCTGAGCTTCAGGGTAAGATGGCCTTTTCTTCCGGCACGCCGCCTGGCTTCCCTGATTATCTCTTCTACAGCACTCTTATCAAAGGGAGGTATCTTTCCATCCCTCTTGATCTCCTGTGCCACGAACCGGACCAGTTTCTGCCGGTTAATAGCGGTATCGGGGATGACATCGCTCATATACACCTCGTAACCGTACCCCTTTATCCTGGAACGAAGAGCAGGGTGCATGCCTCTTAAGGCATCAAGGTTACCTGCCGTGACCATAATGAAATCACAGGGTACAGGCTCTGTTTTTACCATTGCGCCCGAGGACCGTTCACTCTGGCCCGTAATAGGAAATTCTTTCTCCTGCAAAGCTGTCAACAGGTTCTGCTGTGATTCCAGCCCAAGGGTATTGATCTCGTCTATGAACAGCACACCTTTATGCGCTTTATGAATGCCGCCACCTTCCACTCTATCATGTGCAGGGGTCTCCAGGCCTCCGCTCTGGAACGGGTCATGACGCACATCACCCAGCAGCGCCCCGGCATGTGAACCGGTGGCATCAATATACGAAGCCGTATCTTTACCGGCATTCGATACCAGCAGTTTTGGTATGTACGCTTCCTCTTTCGGCATGAACTGGCGCATTACCATGAAAATAAGTATGGCTGCAATGATACCCCATATCAGCATGCCGGTATAGAATGAATATATAATGATGCCGAACACGAATATCATTATGAACATATTGCGGGCCTGCATCCGCTTTCTTGCTTCCAGTTTATGGGCATCCACTATTTCCTTGCCTTTTCCTGCAGGCACGACCCTTATCTTTGGAGTGTTGTTATCTTCAGGATTATTATAGACAAGCACATCCTGTAATTCTTCTTTAGGCAGGAGTGCAGCCATGGCCTTTGCCAGCATGGATTTACCCGTACCCGGGGTGCCAAGCATCATCACATGCCTGCGCTGGTTGGCAGCCTTCTTCACCACCTCAACAGCATGTTCCTGACCTATCACCTGGTCGATAAGGTTTTCCGGTACTTCCACTTCAGACGTGGTCTGTATGTCTAAACCGCCGAGCAGGTCATCGGTTTCAGTGACAGTCTTATTCTCGGCAGAAATATCTTTTTCAGTATTTGTCACAGTATTCTCCTTAATTATATATTTTAATGCATATATATCTGTTGGTGATAGTATAATAATAGTTTTTCAGTCTATTATATCTGCCCATGCATTTATAAATTTGGTCAATAAAATACAATATCCTGATATATAGTTGATGTTCCAGCTGGCCTTGGGACAATATTATTCACCCTGCATTCCTAATTCTTCGCAATCCTTCTCTGTAAGCTCCACTACACGAGTATGATATTGTGCGGAATTTTGCTTTAACAGGCTGTCCCAAAAACAACTTTTCACTACACCTCGAAGTTCTAAGAGTTTCCAACACATGGAGTTAACATCTTAATTTTCTTAAATTTTGTGCATACATACATGGAAATCCACATATTTCACCGAAAGTTCACCAAAAACGTGTTTTTAAGCACCAATTGCAACATTTTTCGTGCCCACTTCGAACTGATCTGCCCCCTGAATTCCATTTTTCAGTATTTCCTTCAAGTTTTTACCTTCCCTTTTCACAAACCCCTCAATCTTCCCAATATTATGCACTATGCACATCATCAAAAATTCCACATTTACTTTTTTCGTCCCCCTTAAAAGAAACTCCCTAAACCCTCTATTCTGTTTCATCTGGCCAAAAACAGGTTCTGCCGTATACATTCGCTCCTGATATAGTTCCTCCCCTTCAACCGTCCTAAGTTTCGCCCTCATCCCAACCAATAAATGTTCTCGGGGGTCTCTTGAAATTATTCTATTTTCTGCTTTAGTGCATGCTTTTTTCAATATGCAATCAGAACAAAAATTGCAAACATATTGCTTCAGGTCAGGTTCATCCTTTCGTTTTTGAATCCTTGTAAACGGCATCATGATGCCCGCAGGGCAATAGTAACAATCCTTTTCGTCATCGAATTTAAATATCGACTTCCTGAACCATTTACTTTTTGCGCGTTCCTCCACCTTGAAAAAATTGTCAGGAATGTATGCATCAATGCCATTTCTTTTCAGCAACTCAAGATTTTCAAATGAGAAATATCCAGCATCAGCCAATAATATTGTAGGCTTGTAACCCAATGTTGCCCATATGAGTTGTATCATTGGATCGACTTGATGCACATCATTTTCATCATCAACAAGATTAGCTGCAACAATCACCTGTTCCTTATCATCAACAGCAACCTGACCGTTATAGGATGGCTTTTTAGTGCCACCTTTATGTTTCATAATTTTAGCATCGTTATCGGTGACGTTTATTTTCTTAAGGTTTTCTTCTTCGAGTTTCTTTTTTGCAGCCTGGATTTTTTCCAATCTTTTTGTTTTATTCACCAATTCTTTTGGCATCTCATAAGGTGTTGAGTCACCGTATTTTTCATCTTCTTCCTTGTCAATTTCGATGCTTTCGTTAAGAATTTTATCAATTTCTTTGCGGATTTTAGCGATTTCTCTGTCAAGAGCTTTCGCATCTTTGCTTTGCCTTACAGAAGCATTTGCTTTGATCTTGGTTCCGTCAATAGATACTTTTCCGGCACCAAGCATACCCATTTCTTTACAAACTGTGACAACTTGAGTGAAAATATCTTTGATTGAATCAAGATGAGTTGAACGGAATCGGCAAATTGTTCTAAAATCTGGGTGTTGCATGGCTGTAAGATACATAAAAGCAGTGTCAGTAGATGTCATTTTTTGAATCTCTCTTGAGCTTCGAATAGTAATCATATATCCGTATAACAGAATTTTTAACATGAGTCGAGGGTGGTATGCAGGGGACCCATTTTCAGAATATGTGGATTCAATGGCAGTGATGTCAACTGCGTCTATGATGTCATTCAGTATTCTGGCTGTGTGGTTTTCTGGAACAAAACTATCTAATCTTAAAGGTAATAAAAACTGCTGCTGTTGGTCATATTTTTTGAACATGGCTATACCTCTATTTTATCTTCATAAAAAGTATACTTTTTAAGTAATGAATACAATAAAAGTACTTAAAGGCTTCTATTGATGTCGATAAGTGGATAAGGTGGAATGAAAAAAGTTGATTGATCTCGATGAATCATTCAAGGTGAAATACATTTGAAAACTATAAATCAAAACTTATGTGAGATATTATGTATAAATGTGAAAATTTGTTGATTTATCGGGGTTTTGGGACATCCTGTTTTGTATAGTTTTTCAATTGATTACAGTAGTAGCGGCGATTGATCCTGATCCTGCACCAGGCCAAGTATTATTCGGAGCTGATGAATATGAATTGGGGGATACAATAACAGTCATTTGTGAGGGGCAATTGTTAACTAATGATGAAATATGGCTTTTATATGATCCAACGGGACAAATAATTATGACTTATGATCCTGATGACAATATCATTATTGGCAATGAATATTTTTATCATGAAGCTGACATTTTGGGAACATGGCATGCTCAATTTTGGGCAAAAAGCTTATTTGGCTCATGGAATGTAATTTATGATTCCTACACAGAAGTTGTTGATACTACACCACCTGAAAGAGTAACTGGATTGCATCAAATAGATTCAACATTTTCATCAATTAGTTTTGCACATGGTACACCTTATGATTTATGTGGAATCGATTATTATTCTGCAGAATATAGAAAATCTGGGGAGACATCAAGTGATATAACACATTTCTATGGCAATCAAAACAAAATAACTGGACTACAATCCGGGACATTATATGAACTACGGGTGAGAGGAGTGGATATGTCTGGTAATCGAGGAGCGTGGAGTAATTATGTTACTATGTCAACAGTAAATAGTCGTCCGGTGGGTTCTATCAATTATATTACCCCATTAAACTCTTATGAGGGACAAAAAGTTTCATTTAAAGGAACAGGTACTGACACGGATGGAATAATAACATCCTATAGATGGTGGTCTGATAAAGATGGATATCTCAGTAATTCAAATACATTCAGCACAACTTCTCTTTCTCCTGGAAGTCATACAATCTTCTTTAAAGTTAAGGATAATGCGGGAGCATGGTCTGATGTAGTTTCAAGATCAATAACTGTGAATGAAATAACACCAAGTCCTTCAGTGAGTATTTCTTCGAGCAAAGAATATCCAGATAAGGATGAAAGTTATAAGGTTAAAGTATTGATTGAAAACAGCGGTGGTAGTGCCAGTGGAAAATTGTACTTTTATGAAAACAATGTGCTTTTACAGGTTCAAGATATCAGTGTTTCAAAAGGAAGTCAAATAAGTAGAACTTTCACACGATCTCAGTCATCTCCGGGAAAATATGACTATAAAGCCGAAGTTGTACTGAGAAATGGTGCCGGCTCAAGAAGTAGTGTTAAAACAGGTTCTGTTTATGTATATCCGGGCACTGAAAGCATTAATCTTGATAAAAATGAATATTATTACAATCAAGATACTAAAAGTAGTAAAGTAGCTTTAGCTAGTGCTTTGAATATCCATCCAGACCTCACATATCATGTCAAATGGTATAATAATGTGACCTTGAAATATGATTTAACATTAACCGAAGACGAAAGTAAAAGATCAATCCCCGGTAAAGTAGGAGATAAAATAAAAGTGGAATTGACAAAACCGAATGGAAATGTAATTGATTCAGACAATGCAATAATTGTTGTTGAACCATTGAACCTGAAAATTGGTGTGATACTTG
>JAHYIS010000031.1 GCA_019429385.1 ANME-2 cluster archaeon
GTTGCCCTGGCCCATATTGTCAGTATACTGTCGGCACGAGCCATATTTACCCGTTTGCCACCTGATTCTATGGATGTGACCTGCACAAAATTTGCCATCTCTCCGCTATCATCTTCTACAATGAATTCATCATCTACTGATATGATCTCTTCCGAATCAAGGGTAATTTTACGACTTGCTGATTTATCGAGTGAGCTAACCACCACTCTGAGGCTTACGGGCCTGGTCTTTTCTTTCTGGTGGGTGTGAATTGAATCGCATTGTGTGCATTTGACCAACATGCCAGGTTTTTCTTTCAATATGCTATGGGGTACCGGCTCATCTGGCGAGCATTCCGGGCACTCCACCTGTATAATCTCATGTTCCATTGTTCTTTTAAACCTCCCATTATTATTGAGTTACAATATAGTAAATACTTCGATGTTTCGGGATTGACCTCTTACTGGATGAAAGATGAGTTCAGGGAGATAATCCGAAAATCAGCTTGAAATGGTATTCGTGAATAACTAAAAAATCGAAAAAAAAAACAATTGTACAGGTTAGATGTTACATCTAATACAACTGTACATGTTCAAACGTACTTACATTATTTAATTGTTCATTACACTCTTTAAAAAAAGTGTAAAACCATAAACCTCTAGATTAGAATCTCTTTGGTCTGTGATTTTGGTAACAATCTCTGCAATAGACCGGTCTGTCAGGATCAGGTACGAATGGCACTTCTGTTTCCTGCCCACAGTCTGCACATGTTGCTTTGTGCATCTCTCGTGGACCAAAACCGCCACTACCGCCTCTACTGCCGCCTCTACTGCCGCCTCTGTTACTGAAACCTCTATCGTTCATATGTTATTTACTTCCATTATAATTCTAATCAACTAATTTGAAAAGAGCCGCACTTGAGAAATTGAGATTCTTAATGAGGTCAATAAAATTAATCGACATACCTCTTAACAACGTACTGGTTTATAGATGTTTTGTCTGATTCCACAACTCACCGCCGTATAGTCAATGTTAGCTCCTCCCAGGTATCATCTACGCCTTCCAGCGACTGCACAGCACCTGCAACAACCCCTGCAATCATCTTTTCCACAAATCGGTTCATCGGAATATCTTTCCCGTCAACTATCAATTCAAGTTCCATCTCCTTCCTTCCTCTCAGTCTTTACTATTACTCTAAACTATCACTCTAAACTATCACTCTAAACTATCACTCTATTCATTGTACCTTTAATCGCGCGCAGTTTTCATTTCACCATCCAGCATGTCTTTGATGTCCCATCCCAGTATATCTCGAATAATAATATAGCTCATCTCAGGCGAGATAGCTCCTACCTCAGTACATATTACATCAATATACTCTGAAGGTGTGACATCAAAAGCCGGATTCCTTACATTGACATGCAACAGAGCTGACAATTTCTCGCTGTCCAAAACCTCTGATACATCCCTCTCCTCTATCTCCACCATCTCACCCAGCAGGGTGCGTGGACTGAACTTATACGTCTCAGCTGCTACTATCACGTTCGTCCTGCTCTCGTTGGCAGCCATTGCCAGCTGGGAAGTGCCTATCTTATTTATCACACTGCCATTCGCAGTGACCGCGTCAGCACCTACCACCACAATATCCACATCCTTCATAAAATACCGTACAGCTGAATCCACGATCAATGACGTACTGATACCCAGTTCGTTAAGCTGGGTAATGGTAAGCAGGCCCTGCCGTCGTGGTCTGCTTTCGGTAGCTATCACGTTTATATTCTTACCGGCCTTGTGTGCCTGTGCTATCACCGATATGGCAGCCTGGCTGTTGCAATGGGTCATTATGGTATCACCATCGCTAATACGCCTGCTGCCAATTGCTCCTATTCTCTCAGTTGCCTCTTTTGATGATTCAATAAACAGGTCTGCCCGCCTGATGAGGTCGTTTCTTGCCTCATCCACAGTGTCACCGGTATATCCCATTATCATCCTGACAGCATTAGGTAGCGAGACAGCAGTGGGGCGGGTGGCTACCAGTATTTTGGCTGCATGTGACAGTCTTGTGTTGAACTTCTCAACCGACCTCTCTTCAAGTTGCCCTGCATATTCTTTAAGCGCACCTGCCGCTGCCCTGGCTATGGTTCCAGCACCCCTAATTTCCATTGTCTGAATCTTTCTTGCGATATCAAGTACGTTGTCCATTATTTCACCTTGTTCATTGTAGGTAATCCACAGGGCAAAAGACTTACTAATCTGGCAGATATAGTATCTCTCATGTTTCCCAAGTCCTCTTCGGTGCAACATGAAACAACAGGTTCCCGTATCCATGCGAGGATAGAAGAGGTCAAGAATTACCTCAGGAAATTCGACGGTGTACTTGTAGCGTTCAGCGGTGGCGTGGACAGCAGTGTCCTGACAGCACTGGCATACCAGGCACTGGGCATCAGGTCAATAGCTGTTACCGCGCAAAGCCAGACCCTGCCCGGCCGTGAACTTGAAAGTGCAAAGAGAACGGCAAAGGATATCGGTATCAGACATATTGTTATTCCGTATAATGAACTTGACGAGCCTGGATTTGCACAAAACCCTGTTGACAGATGTTATCACTGCAAGACCGGCCTGTTCAGGGCATTGGGAGCACTGGCTGATGAATTGGGTTTTGCTGCTGTAGCAGACGGTACGAACGCCTCCGAACTTACCGGGCACAGACCGGGTCACATGGCAGCCATAGAACAGCATATATTAACCCCATTTGCCGATATGGGCATAACCAAGGATGAGATACGTCAGATGGGACGCTCGCTGGGACTGGATGCATGGGATAAACCCTCACAGGCATGCCTGTCCAGCCGGTTCCCTTATGGCAACATTATTACTGAGGAAGGGTTAAAACAGGTTGAACAGGCAGAAGAGATTCTTATTGACCTGGGGATTGAACAGTACAGGGTACGTCATCATGGTGACATTGCACGCATTGAAGTTCCGGAACTTTATTTTAGTAGAATTATGGACAATAAAGATACTATTATAATCCGCTTTAAAGAACTGGGTTATACTTACATTACTCTTGACCTGGAGGGGTTTAGAAGCGGAAGTTTCGATGTTTCTATTTAGTCAGAACCACTATAGATCGTGATTTCCAATGTAGATTTTATTGCATCATTATTTTCATATCACTCAAAAAGCCTGTCTACCAGCCATTGCGGGTCAAATTTCACCATATCATCGTATTCCTGCCCTACACCCAAAAATAGTATTGGCTTGCCAGTGGCATAAGCCACTGAAATGGCTGCACCCCCTTTTGAATCCGCATCCGCCTTGGTAAGTATGTTCCCGTCAACCGGCACAGCATTATTGAAAAGAGCAGCACGTTCAACTGCATCATTACCTGCAATTGCCTCGTCAACAAATATAACCAGGTCCGGAGGAGCTACCCTGCATATTTTCTTCAGCTGGTCCATCAGATTAATATTGGTATGCATCCGCCCTGCAGTATCGGCCAGCACCACATCTATATGTCGGGCTCTGGCATATTCCACGGCATCATAGACAACTGCAGCCGGGTCGCTCCCTTCCTGATGTTTAATAAGTTTTACACCAAGTTTGTCTGCATGATGCTGTATCTGGTCAATAGCACCTGCCCTGAAGGTATCCGCTGCTGCTATCACAACAGAATGTCCATTCTTTAACAGACGCTTCGTAACCTTGGCAATCGAAGTGGTCTTCCCGGTACCGTTCACGCCTACGAAAGCCACAGTAACCGGTTTGTCAGCAGACCTGACAAAATCATCAAAATCCAGTTCTTCCACACTTAATACCCTGATAAGTGCATTCTTCAGCGCCTGCTCAATGATCTTACCTTTATTCTCTCCGATCTTGAAACTGGTGCCTGTAAGTTCCTCTTTGACAAAAGCAACGACTTCTTCTGCTACCGGCATGGCAACATCGCTCTCAAGCAGTGCCATCTCAAGGTCCCAGAGTGGTTGTTCCAGTGACTTTTCATTAATGATGAATTCACGCCGCATCAACAGGGCTTTTGCTTTATCCCCTATAGAGGTGGATTTGTCTTTTTTTTCCCGTATAATATCGGGTGAAAGGGCAGGTTCTTCAATAGTCCCAACTTCAGAAGCTTCATCCGCTTTTTTGTCTAATACATTGCCAAATGTATCCTTAAGTCCGCTCAGCTTTTGTTTAAGATTATTAAACATGGTGAATTGTCGAAATCTTTAGATTATTGAACATCTATGAACCCTGCTTACTCGAAGTGGTCGCTGCCTGTTGCTGGCGAACAACAGAATTCAGGACCGTTTCAATCTCTTTCATGCGGTTTGTAAGTTCACTGAGACTGGTTTGAATACTTCCCTGGTATTTGGTAAGTTCTTCTTTACGACTATCCAGCATGGTTTTTGCCTGTGCAATGTTCTTTTCCACACTTATCCCTGCTCCGACCTGTATGACCACGTTCTCGGGCATAACCAGATTGGCTTTCACATTGACACCAGCACCAATGGGTAAAAAGATCTCATGTCCATCATTTACACTTTCAAATTCGGTCAGGGTGTTAATGGCTTTTGTGACATCATTGATACTATCACCGACAAAGTTCAATTGCTGGACCGCAGATTCTGCCTGGTACTGCATCTGTTGATGCTGAGCTGCCATATTCTGAATATCCTGTTCAGAGAGCGGTTTACGGGAAGCCAAAATGTTCACTCCCTGGTAATTGAATCAAGGCGAATACAATTGCGTTTCAGGCCATGTTCACTGCCTATGAGCGAATATACTTTTTCACGTGCGTTTTTTTCATTCAGAACTGACACATTTTTTGTGAAATTTTCCCACATATCGCCTGCTTTGAACGTACCAGATATAATATAATTTTCCATCTTTAATTTCTCCTTGGTTGAACTGATAAATCTTAATGCACAGATGTCTGCTGTATCCTAATACTTTTGCAGGATAAATACTTTATTCAAATCTATCAAATACCATTTTATAGCACTCCGCACAATAACAGCAGCAAGAAATGTTTAAAGGACGGTATTTGTGGAACGAAAAACAGTAATCCCAATCGTTATCCTGGTAACACTTGCCATATTAGTTGGCACTCAGTTCATCCGTTTTAACGATATATATTCCAATTCTCATGGTGGCTGGTCAATGGCTGAAGTGTCATCGGCGGTTATTGTGGTTAATGGAGGTAATATAATGGAGGCCGAGTTCGGTGACCTGGTTGTATGGGCAAATGAACCGGATGTACTTATTAGTATTCTGGGAAGTGGAACTGAACGCAGATTCAATGTTACTGTTGAAAACGTACGACCAAATAACATCCACGTTAATGGCTCGCTAACAGGCTCCATGGAATATGGAATGACCTCTATTTCGTTCACTGCTGTAGTTGCACCCAGGCTTGTTAAAGATATCAAACTTGATCAAACAGGGAACCTGGAAAATTTTTCGTTCGCATTGCTGGGTGATAGCAGAGATAATCCGGACGTGTTTCGGCAGGTTCTCAAGGAATCGGGGGATTGGGATCCGTTATTCATAATAATTCTTGGTGACATGGTCAATGATGGAACCAGGAAAGAATATGATGAACTTGCAGGATTAATTGAAAGGGCTCCAGCGCCCATATTTACAGTTCCCGGCAATCATGATGTAAAAGGTAATGGAGCCGGATACTATAGCCAGATGTTTGGCGTGTACTACCATTCCTTTGATGTGGATAACACCCATTTTATCATGCTGGATAATGCTAAAGGATATGTAGATAAGGAACAGATGGAATGGCTCAGGCAGGACCTTGAGCAGAGTAATACCACATCAAATCTGGTTTTTATGCACATGCCACCTTTTGACCCAAGACCGGGCAGTGAACATGCAATGACAGATAGCGCCAATGCACAGGACCTGATATCCATTTTTGAGCAATTCCAGGTGGATACGGTATTTGCTGCTCATATACATTCATACTTTAATGTTACACGAAACGGTGTACGTTATATTTTGTCAGGAGGTGGGGGTGCCCCACTTGTGAAAGATGCTCCAGGTCATCATTATGTCCTGGTGAATACCTCTCATGGAACTGTTACAACAGAAATGTTTGTTGTTTAGATTAAAGCATTTTATTTACCAGATACATTTTTATATATAGTATCATGTTATTTTTACCTATAAATGATATATATTTCAAATATATCCCCGGAATGTATAGTCCCTGAATCAAATTTGTCATGCGATTACAGGTTTAGCTGCGGTGCCCATGTATGTCCAGAAAAGATGAACCGGATAAAAAAACCCGATTGCTGGATTGAAAAGTATGAACGCTATCAACCTGGTGTATGGCATGACAGGAACTGGCATGAATTAAATTCCATTACCTGGTATGATGTTCTCAGTTTAAAGGAGAGCTGGATGTATCTCCTGATAATAATTGTTATAGCTTTATTCCTGTTCTTCTGTGCATTGCTTATCAGGGTATACACAGGAATTAATCTACACCCAGTTCCTGTTTAAGTTCTCCAAGTGTTGCGATACGTTCTGCAAAGGCGTTATGGCTATGAATGCTTTCTTCATTGATCTGCTTGATGGTTATGATGGATTCGTCCGGTATGTTTTTAAAATCATGCACAATCTTTTTGGCCATTGTGCGCACACAATCTTCAACAAACTTCGGGTTCTTATGAGCAGTCTCAACCAGCATTGCCTCATCATTGCGCTTGAGTAATTCATAAATGCTGGAACTCATAGATGTTTCAATAATGTTGATTATCTTATCAATGGAAATTTTGTGATTATGGGAAACCTGGATGGTGACAATACCTCTTCCTCGCTGGTTATGGGTTGCCATAGGCACAGCGTCAAGGAATTGATAGATGGTCTTGCTGTCAACCTTCAGTCGTTTCAGTTCAGCAATGGCTTTATCCCGCATAATTTCCTGGGCACAGGGACAGGCAGTAAGACCTAAAACCTCCGCGCCTACCATTTTTTTTACTGATACCTGGCCATTTTCTTGCCGGTTTGCGATCGCTTCTGCAAATATGTCAACCACCTGTTGACATTTCACCTTATTTACTGGTGTTACCCGCTTGACTATGTATTCACTCTTCATTGCAACTTCGGCTCTGGTGGCGTATTCATGCCGGTCAAGTAGTCGTTTAGCAACTTCTCCGCAAAGTTCTTCAATTTCACATACCGGAAAATTGATAGACTCTTCCAACACTTCATCTATGGCTTCAAAATTGCGTGAGAGATTTGCACCTTTACGGTCTGATGGCAGGTCAACAAAGATATCAAACTTTGATATGAGAATAATAGGGCGTTTATCCGTTCTTGATACTTCTACCATTTTTTTTACATTGGTGACACCAACACGCGAAAGTGTTATCGGTATGTCTGGTTTATTTGCCTGAACATCAGCTAATTTTACAACTGGTATATCCATTTAGTAATCTCCATATTCAAAATATGTGTATTTAGGGCATATGACTATACTTTTCTCAACGATAATATTTACTTAATGAACCAAAGGTTAAATGTCTTTTGTTTATATGATTATTGAAAAATTCAGAATGAATTTTAAATTAAAATGATGTCTTGAGAATGTATATATATGGGTACAATCAAAATATCTATTTTGAGTATTAATTTTGGCGGTGAAAATGATGTCACTTTTCAAAAAATCAAAAACAGATACAAAAACAGAAGAAAACAAGGATATTGATTTCCTGAAACAGAGTATTAATTGTGATATCGAAGAAAAACCTTCAAGAGCAGGAGATAAACTACCTAAATTGTCTGATATTCTTGGAAACAAACCTGATGTAAAATCAAAGTTGAGTGATATTAATTTTGAGGCTATAACTATAGAGGATCGCAATAAAGGAAATGTTACAGGAGATAACAAATCAGATCAGACCAACCAAAAACCTGATGTAGGGGCAGTTAGGGCAGCTCTTGAATCTGCAATAAAAGAACAAGCTGCTGCGGCAGCTGCAGCAAAATTGGTTGCACAGGCAACTCCAGCAAAACCACCAGCTGCAGCTTCAACCCCGGTAGCCAAACCGGTTACCCAGGCATCACCCGTCAATTCACCAGCAGCAGCTTCAACCCCGGTAGCCAAACCGGTTGCCCAGGCAACACCGGTCAATCCACCAGCAGCGGCAACAACCCTGGTAGCCAAACCGGTTACCCAGGCAACACCGGTCAATCCACCAGCAGCGGCAACAACCCCGGTAGCCAAACCGGTCGTCCAGGCAACACCGGTCAATCCACCAGCAGCAGCTTCAACCCCGGTAGCCAAACCGGTCGTCCAGGCATCACCCGTCAATTCACCAGCAGCAGCTTCAACCCCGGTAGCCAAACCGGTCGCCCAGGCAACATCCGGAATACCTCAGGAATCATTGAAAGAAATCCATGTGCAACTGGACAACCAGAAAAAGTTGATCGATGAACAGAATAAGGTAATTAAGAACCTTGAATCAACAATAAAAAAGGTCGAGTCAGAAGATGTTGACAAGTTAGTTAAACAAAACCAGGATTTGCTAAAACAACTTACTGAAAGAATGGATGCTGTAGAGGAGAGAAAACTCACAGAAACGGAAGACGTTCTTTCAGACGAAGAACAAGCATTGATCAAGGCAGGAAAGTATCTGGAAAACCATTTACAAAAGGTCAACGATGTTTATGATAAACTTGATAATAAGATAACTGATATGCGCAAGTTCATGACAGAAGTTGACGAAAAAGAGCGCAAATTCATGGAAACAGAGGACAAACTCAATATTATCCAACGCAAGGCTGAAAGTATCATCGAATCAGAACTGCTGAGCAAATCCAATGAAGCTGTCAAGAACCTTCAAGATAATAAGACAAAGATTGTAGAAGAATCTGAGAAATTGTTAGCAGAGGTTGAAAAGAAGCTGGAAAATTTCAAATACGAAATCGAATCTTTCAAAGAAAAATCAAAAACCTCGATAAACGAGACCTCAGAGCTATTGAAAGTAACCGAATACGAGGTTAAGAAAGCTATCGACCAAAAGAGAGAATATGACCGGGAAAACATGAAACGAGTTGATGAAGTTATCAGCATTATGAACGAAACGGTCCGAAAGATACTGGGCAAAGAAGAAAATAACAACTGATTGCTCAATACGAAACGGATGTTTGGGGCAATACCCGAACATCCCAATGTAACCTGATAATTTTATTTACTTGAGCCTGTGGCAAACATGTTAGATTCACCTGAAAATCCAAATAAAACTCAATTAACCCTTTAATCTCTAAAAAATTTATTTTGCTGGTTTAGATTGACAACCTTCTAAAAGCACTCGGAGATCTAATCAAGTCAAATCTCCCAACTTTATAGGCAGTTAACGCAGTACGTAGAGAAGTTTTCAATGGCGGTGTAAAATTCCCCTTTATCTATCCATTTTAATCCTATCCTACCTCATATTTTTTTAATATTCTCCCAATTTAATGATAGCTATCGCTAATCATTGTATGACACCTTTCTTGCTCAGTGTACGCAATTGATATAAATTATAATCGAATGCGGTAAACAGCATTTTGACATTCGTCCTTGCCACATTTGTTACTTTTACATTTCCAGATCCGAACATAGTTTTCATGACTGCATAAACTCGTTCACATTATGCCTTTGTGTGATTGATTCGTTTATTTCTGAGTACAACTCTAATGCCTATGGGATGTCCCCTCCCCCCTCTTTGCATAGTTGCATCATACCCTCTTGGATTTACCCCACAGTAACCTTTGTCCCTATAAGATACTTCACCTTCCATTGATAGATCAACCTGACTATCATGAACAGATGCTGTTGTTGTTTTGATTCTTCTTATCAATTCAAAATCCACATCAATTATGGTGTGTAACTTGTATCCAAAATACGGTTTACTTATTTTCTTAGACCACGTCCCATCTTTACTCCTTCGTGTTTTAGCTTCATCATCACGTGGTGTATCTGCCTTGGCATGTCCTGGATCAGATTGGATGAAAGTTGCTTCTTGTATCATCCCTTTCTTAATTTTTAGGCCTTTTGCATCAAACTGTCTTTGCAATTCATCCCATATAGCGGAGTCTTTTCCAGTCTTGGCTATCCTTTCTTTAAAATCCCACACTGTGGAACGTTCAGGTATTTTTTTTGGGAAACAAAGGAATTTCCGAAAGGAAATTCTATCGGTGGCCTGTTTTTCTAATTCGGGATCGGACAATCCATGCCATTGCTGAAGTACAATCATTTTCAGCATAACGATTGCATCATTGTTTGGTCTTCCACCCAATTCTGTTTTATTGTTGTACATTTCGTCTATCATTGGACGAAATGGTTTCCAGTCTATGAGTGATTCTATCTCTGCGAGTCTATCTCCAAGATTTTCGAGGCGTTTATATTCTTCTCGAGGGCAATATCGGTTAGTGAGGACATAGAACTGAATATATTTTTAGTTTATTTAAACTATCATAAATAGTTCGATGGTGTTTAGGGCAGTTAATCGAAATTCTCTTAACAGTAACTAAAATTTTTTATAAAATTATCGACTTTTATTACCAATAATCTCAGCTTCTATTAATTCTTCAGCTTTCCTGCTGCCCTTTTCGGATTACATAACAGGGTACCTTTCTCGGTATGCTCCGCCTGCCCTTGTGGTGAAGGGGCTGGCAGAGGCTTTATCATGTGGATATGTAACAGGACTTAATCCATTTGAAATATGAAAACAAGGGATACATATAAATCATATAAGAACACAAGCAAAAAAGGGGAAGGAATTCATTGATGAAGGTTGAAAATATTATCAAATTAATTTTTTCAATTAGTATTTGCCAGTTTGCTGGAGTTTTAGGATCGAAGTTTACTTCACCTTCAATCCCAGGGTGGTATGCCTCTCTTCAAAAACCATATTTTAGCCCCCCAAACTGGATATTTGCTCCGGTTTGGATTTTATTATTTACTTTAATGGGCATATCTTTATATTTAGTATTAAGAGAAAATTTTAATGATAACACCGTAAAAATTGGGATGGTAATTTTCACTTTTCAACTTTTATTAAATATTAGCTGGTCATTTCTGTTTTTCAACCTTCAAAACATTTTATTTGCCTTTTTTGAAATTATATTTCTCTGGATTGCTATATCTCTCACAATTTACCAGTTTTGGAAAATCAATAAGAAATCATCATATCTACTTGTACCATATTTATTATGGGTAACCTTCGCAGCAATTCTTAATTTTTCTATTTGGAGAATCAATATTTAATTTAGATCGAAATAATCAATTCAGAACGTTACCTCTCCTGCCGCCCCTTTCGGTTCACTTATACAAGGTGCCTCCCTCGGTATGGTCCACCCGCATTTATGGTGTAAGGCCTGGCAGGCGCATTTTGATTCATTCAACAATCCAATACTTAATTCGACCATCATCACCTGTTAAACACGATGAACCTGGCCGGTCTGTCCGGGGATGCCAGGTTATCAATACCTATAAGGTATGGCATTCGAATCATATCATGGGAGTTTATGCTTGATATTCAGGGAATTACCCTCATCAGGGATGGCAAAGAGATCCTTCACGAGGTCAGCCTGTCGGTAGAGGATGGAAATATCCATTGCATCGTGGGACCGAACGGGTCAGGAAAAAGTTCCCTTGCGTACACGATCATGGGCTGCAGTGGTTATCTACCGTCAAGCGGTACCATTGAATTCAACGGACAGGATGTGACCCATCTGAGCCTGAGCCAGAGGGCGAAAGCAGGTATTACGCTGGCATGGCAGGAACCGGCACGATTTGAAGGTCTGAGCGTGAAAGATTATCTGGCGATATGCTGCAAAGGCGAGGTAGATTATAAAGGGTTTGCACGGGTCCTGGCGCTGGTGAACCTGAGCCCGAAGCGGTACCTGGAACGGGAGGTTGGAGAAACGCTGAGTGGAGGCGAGCGCAAGCGTGTGGAACTGGCTTCGATCGTGATGACGCACCCGAAACTTGCCATTCTCGATGAACCGGACAGCGGGATAGATGTGGTATCCATACAGGACATTGTCACCTTGATACAGGTACTGAAGGAGGAGGGCGCTGCGGTACTGGTGATCACCCACCGGCCTGAAATCGTCAATAGAGGGGATTCGGCCTCGTTGATATGTGACGGCAGGATCGTATTGTCTGGGACCCCGCCCCGGGTGTCAGAACATTACCTGGAGCGGTGCAGGCCCTGTGAAGTTGAAACGGTACACCGGACATGACAGACGAATACAGGACCCTGGTTGAAGCGTATGCACGGTATGGCGGTGAAGTGGATGCACTGAGCATGCCGGATGTGGCGCATCTCCTGGTCCACGGGAACCGGGTGCTTTCATCGCGTCCCGTGACCGGCCTGGATATCCATGTTGAGGAGACCGGTACCGGTGTTAAAATAAAGCTCGTCATCCTGAAGGGGTACCGGATCGAGCACCCGGTACACCTGTGTTTCGGGGTGTTGCCGAAGGAGGGGATACAACAGATTGATTCGGTCATCATTGCCGAAGAAGGGTCCTCTGTGGAACTCCTGGCACACTGCACATTCCCGAATGCGACCAGGGTGAGGCATGTCATGAACGCTGAGATGGAAATACAGCGCGATGCTACCATTACCTATAACGAGACACACTATCACGGACCGCACGGAGGTGTGGAGGTTGTCCCGAAGGCCCGGGTGAGCATTGAAAGGGGCGGCAGGCTGACCACCGGTTTTACCCTGACCGAGGGCAGGGTGGGCCATCTTGAGATGGATTATGATGTGCATGTGGGTGAGGGCGCCACTGCCGATATGGCGGTAAAGGTGTACGGACGGGGTGACGATGATATATTGATACGGGAACGCACGGTGCTTGCTGGAGAGAAGGCGCGCAGTATCATTAAGAGCCGGGTGGCGGTGCGTGATAGGGCAAGGAGCACGGTTGAGAGTATCACCGAGGGGGCAGCTCCCTACTCCCGCGGTCATGTGGATTGTGTGGAGATCGTCCAGGATGATGCGGTGGCTGTGGCAATTCCTCGGGTCTCGGTGGTGGACAGGAGGGCCAAGGTCACCCACGAGGCAGCGATCGGCAGTGTGGATAAGAAGCAGGTGGAGACCCTGATGTCACGGGGACTTGACGAATCCGAAGCGGTGGATGTTATTATCAGGGGATTGTTGAAGTGATGTTCCCAAACGAACTGTTAACTTTTAACTCGAGCCCCCCATCCTTCTTCACCTCTCCTTCCGCTCCGCTTGCTTCACTTTGCCTGGCACCCCTTCCTCTCTGCTCCGCCCGCCCTTGTGGTGAGGGGGACTGGCGGGCGCTTTTCGATTCTTCCTGCGGGCTTTGGGTGCGAAGTGGGGGTGGATGCCTGGGTGGAGGGTTGCAAGGTGGGGGGCTCGAATTGCATTAAAAAGCAGGCATTTGGTGGACTATTTAACTTTCCCTGCCACCGCTGCCCATTAGGGTGGCAAGGTGGCAGCCAACCTTATAGTTCAGTGATCTTTAAACCACCCTTATATCCTGGACTTCTTTCAATTAATATCCAAGATCTTCAGGTGTAAAAACTTCAATCTCTTTTATCCGCTCAAAATGATTGACATTTCGAGTAACAATCTTATTAATACCCTGCGAAATTGAAGTTGCTGAGATCAGGCAATCGTTCAATTCAATCGTCTCACCTTTTTTTACAAGACCTGAATATATCTTTCCACCTTCTATTGCCACGTCCGTGTTAATATCTATAACCTCAACAAGGCTGATAAGGTCAAGAGTTTTATCAAGAGCATCCTTGCGTTTTGATAGATGTGCTCCAACACTTAACTCCGCAACAGTAATTGCTGAAGTAAATCCAATATTGTCTGCAATTTGAAGATTCAAGAAAAAGTCTGGAAGAATTTACTACTTCCCTGCGAAGACAATCAACAAATATGGAAGTATCAACAAATAGTCTCATTTTATCCAATCTAATCTCGTTGATTTTCTCAACTGGTCAACAAAAGTCTTACTATCAACATCATAATCCCAGGCACCACACGAAGTTTCCACTACTTTAATTGCATTCATGTCCCCTTTACCTTTGAGCAAATTCAAGATTGCATGCAGCTCTTTGTCAAGCAAAAGGAGTTTCCTTTCAATTTCTACGTTGGATGCCATCAATTACAAATCCGTTCTAATCTCCCATAAGTTTATCTCAAAATATTAATTGCCACTACTAAAAATGTAAAATACTATTCTCCATAAAGTTACTTTCCCCGCTCCTTTTTTGGTTCACTTATACAGGGTGCCGACTATGAAAATGATTTCTGCGTCCCCCTTTCGGTTCACTATCCAGGGTGCCCCTCCCGCTCTGCTCAGCCCGCCCTTGTGGTGTGGGGATTGGCAGGCGCTTTTTGATTCTTCCTGCAGGCTTTGGATGTGAAGCGGGGATGGATGCTCAGGCGGCTGATTTTGCGGTTGGATGAGGGAGGCTGCTGAGTACATATGATTTGATATCTGGGGCTACTACAAACGATATTAAATATTTCATGAAAAATACTTTGAATATTTTCATTCAAAAACGACAGGCTGTTAATGAATTAAATCCCTTAACCGAATCAATAGGAACGTTAGGTTGAGTTCCTGGTACTAAATATGGGCAAAATAATTTCAGGATACTACACCTGTCTGCATTACATTATTGCACTATAACGATATATGCTATCTGAATGAAAAAAAAACACCTTGAGATAGCACTCGAGAGAGTAACAGGTTTTGAAACACCGTCCGCATTCCTGGAACAATATGCCACTCCAGCAACAATTGCGGCTGAACTATTATATCTTGCTTTTATGAAAGGTGACCTTGAGGATGTGGTCTATGACCTGGGGTGTGGTACCGGCATGCTTGCCATTGGGGCCGCATTGCTGGGCGCTCCCAGGGTTATTGGGTTTGACATGGATAAAGAGGCCCTGAAGATAGCATACCAAAATGCACGACGATTGAATGTTGACGTTGAATTTGTATGCTCACGTGTTGAAGATGTATGCGGCCAGGCTCATACGGTAATTATGAATCCGCCTTTCGGTGCACAGGAAAAAGGCAATGACCGGCCATTCCTGCTCAAAGCCCTGGAAGTTGCTGATGTTGTATATTCCATTCATAATTCAGGAAGTTACGAATTTATCAAAAGGTTCATTAATCCCGCCGTCATAACAGAGCGGTATCATGCAGGTTTTCCGATAAGACGAACTTTTAAGTTCCACAAAAAGGATATTGAAGTTGTCGATGTAGAGATATACCGGATAGAAAAAAACAGACATTAAATTGATTACCGTTCTGGTTCACTGGAGTGACCAGATATGTCCGGTAATTGAAATTTAAGATCATAAAGAGGGATTATTATTAGACTCAAAAGGAAGAAAACCGTTTCCAGAAGAATGCTGACGAAAGATGATTCTGCAGAAGAACAACAGGCTTCACTGGATGAGGAGAAAAATAATGACGAAGAGGTCATTAAAACTACAGATATAAAACCGTCAGAGAAAATAAAACCGTCAGAGAAAATGAAACCGTCAGATACAATAAAACCACAGACCCCGGTATCACATGAAATAATAGAAACCGGTGAATTAGTCCTGCCTGGGGATATGATTGGCACCAGCGAGGAATTCATATCAGGTAAGAATACCTTCAAACATGGAGGAAACATCTATTCCACAGCTACTGGTATGGTAAAAATCAATCCTAAGTCACGCAACATTTCGGTTGTTCCAAAGACCAGTGTGCCGCCAGAACTTGAGATGGGAGACGTGGTCATCGGGCGCGTGAACGATTTAAGAAGTTCTGTTGCGCTGGTAGAAATTGCCAAGATCGAAGGTAAAGGCGAGCGCGAGATCGTTAATCTTCAACAGGCTGCAGTCCATATATCCAATGTCAAGGATGGATATGTAAAAAATATTACTGATGAGCTGAGTCCTTTTGATATCATCAAGGCTAAGGTCATTGACATGAGAAGTATGAGGCTTTCCACTGCTGGTAAGGACCTGGGCGTTATCAAGGCATATTGCTCTAAATGCAACGTTGACCTGGTCAAACCTTCAGAGGAAGGAAATAAAGGTTCCCTGTTGAAATGCCCTGTATGTGGGAAAATGGAATCCCGAAAAGTATCCACTGAATATGGTATTTACAATCCTTAGAGGTTATTGACATGGAATTAAAGGTTATTGAAAAGAGTGATACAGAAATTCTTATTGAGATCGGGGGTGAAAGCCACACATTGCTCAATACTCTGAAGTCGTCCCTCCTGGATGATCCCAGGGTGGAAGTGGCTACGTATGATATTAAACACCCTACTATCAGCGAGCCTGTGCTTTTCGTGAAAACAAATGGTGTTGATCCTATTGTTGCTATTACGGAAGCATCTGAACGGCTTATTCAGGTATATGAAGAATTCAAGACCGTTTTCAATGAAAAAGCCAGTATTTAGGGCATGCACATCAAACCAGAGATAAGAATTCTCGGTATCGATGATTCATCACTTCACAGTGAGCCGGTGATGGTAGTGGGTGCTATGTTCCGGGGTGGAACATGGCTTGATGGAGTTTTACGCACCAATATTACAAAAGATGGCATGGATGCCACTGAAGCCATCATCAGGATGGTAACCGGCAGCAAGCATTTCGGACAGGTCAGGGTATTGATGTTCGATGGTGTGACGTATGCTGGTTTTAATGTGGTTGACATCGAAGCGGTCTTTGAGGAAACAGGTATCGGGTGTATCGTTGTCATGAGGAACTACCCTGATTTTAAACGAATACGCGCTGCTTTGGAACATCTGCCCGACCCGGATATACGGTGGGAAATGATCCAACGGGCCGGTGAGATTCAAAAAGTGATAAGCAGCGAGGGTGAAAACCCCATCTTTATCCAGCATTGCGGCATCGACCTGGAAGAGGCCAGGGATATTGTACAGCTTTCCTCCACCCACGGCAATATTCCCGAACCATTGAGGGTAGCGCACCTGATTGCAACGGGTATCGTGTGTGGGGAGTCAACCGGTAAAGCATGATAATACCTTACCATTCACACCTTACATTTTTCACCTTACCATTCACACAACTACATTCCAAATCTTTATCCTGTCCGCACCCAAAACTATCTTTATGCTCACATTCATTGGCATCGGACTCTATGATGAAAAAGACATATCCATAAAAGGCCTGGAAGCAGTTCGCAAGGCTGACCATGTGTACGCCGAATTCTACACTTCCTTCCTGATGGGGGCAAGTCCTGAAAAGCTGGAAGCGTTCTATGAACGGAAAATCACTATCCTTGACAGGGAGGATGTAGAGCAACAACCTGACTGGCTGCAGCGCGCTGTTATCGAGGATGTGGTATTTTTAACAGGTGGAGATGCCATGGTCAGTACTACCCACGTAGACCTGCGCATGCGTGCCAGAGATATGGGTATTGAAACGCACATCATACATGGCTCATCGATCGTGAGTGCAGTCCCTGGCCTGACCGGATTGCAGAACTACCGCTTTGGCAAATCCGCAACCATACCCCACCCCTATACCCATAAGGGCAGGAACATTCTCTCGCACACTCCGTACGATACCATCACGTCCAACCTGGAAGCCGACCTGCACACCCTGATATTCCTGGACATAGACCCTGAAAAAGGATACATGACCATCAACCGCGGCTGTGAACTCCTTCTGGAAATAGACTCGCACGAGGGGAAACGTAACTTTGCCGGACGCCTTGGAGTGGGTGTAGCCAGGGCAGGCTCGCCTGAACCCGTTGTAAAGGCCTTGCCTTTAGGTGAACTGGCTAACTTCGATTTCGGGGGTCCGCTTCACATTCTGGTTGTGCCGGCAAACCTTCATTTCATGGAAGCTGAGGCACTGGTAAAACTTGCAGGGGCGCCAGGTGGAATACTGGATACTGCCAGGTAAGTGCAGGCTTATGGTGAGATTTCAGTACTGAACAGGTCTGGTTCGCCCTTTTCTCCAGAACCATCTCCTTCGCGGGTTTCGACATCGTATTCGTGTCCCATAACACCCTCTTTCATGATAATAACATAGTCTGCAGAATTCTTAAGCCCGATGGACATCCCTGGTTCAGCGCCGAACAGGATGGTCTCCTTGCCATGTTCGTTGGCCTTGTTCAGCAATGGTTTGAAATCAGCATCTCTGGTAACCAGTGCAATGGTATCGATAACAGGATTAAATACCATTTCCATTCCTTCAACGGAAAGCCTGACATCCACATCACTGCTGCAGATGATAGGTTCCAGTCCCTGTGTCTCAATGGCTTCGACCAATTTATCTGATGCATACTGGTTCAGGAATACCCTGCCTATCTTTATTGTCCCATAATCCTTGAGCACATCCCGTATGCCTTCAAGATTTATCTGGAACTCCTTGCGCAGCATATTGGGGCCATCCACAAGCAGGGCAATTTTTCTTCTCCCCTTCTCCTGTTTTGAACCAAGATAATTACGAATTGCTCCAAAACCGCTTTTCATAGGTTTCATTTTCGTTCCTCTTATAACCTAATGTAACACAGGGCACTCAATAAACTATACCGGACACTATAATAAAAACACTGGTAAGTAAAGAACTTTACTATTCGGTTCTAATGCTTGATCAGGTCAAACACCCAGCGGCTTACCCCGGGTGCCACGTTCCCGCACTGACGATGGAACTCTACTTCCAGGTCGTTTTGTCCGTACTCTTCCACCAGACCCGGAATCTCGTGCGGCTTTTTGAAGGTATAGAAATGTATGATGCCGCCCTTTTTTACCATCCCCGCAACATCCCATAAAAAGGGGTCCATTCCATAGGGTGCAGGAATTATGGCCCTGTCATATCCTGGTTTGAGCAATCGCGGGATACTCTGTGCATCACCCAGGATTACGGATATGTATTCCTCTACGTGGTTCAACCTCACATTGTAGGCCAGCCACTGGCAAGCCATTGGATTGCTGTCCACTGCTGTGACCCTGGCCCCCCGGACTGCTGCCGGAATGACAAAAGGACCCACACCGCTAAAGGGTACCAGCACATGCTCATCGTTTCTCACTTTGGATGCAATCCGGAACCTCTCATATGCAAGGTGAGTATTGAAGAACACTGTCCTTACATCCATGCGGTAACGATGCCCGTATTCCCTGTGCAGAGTAATAGTCTCGCTGCCATAAAGTGTTTCGTAACCGCCAACCCGTGCATCTCCATCCAGCATGGCTACCTTATTCAACACGGTCCTGATATTCTTGCGTTGCTCAGTTATTGTTTTTGCAATGACATGTTTGTATTTCTGCAATTGATACGGGATGACGATGACAGCCACATCTCCTATTACCTCATACCTGTTGGGAACCAGATGTAATAGTGATTCAGGAACTGCTCCTTTCTCCCGGATTTTATCCCTGAGCATCATATCAGACATATCCGTATCCTGGCAATATATAACGTGCTCATTCGTTGTCTCATCCAAATGATTTAATTATTATAAAGCATTGGGAAGGACGATGAAAATATCTGATGAAATACGCAAAGAGCTGAAATTTGATGATAAAGGACTTATTACCGCAATAGCCCAGGACTACCAGACCGGCGAGATATTGATGCTGGCCTTCATGAACCTTGAAGCCCTGGAAAAAACTGTGGATACCGGCAAGGCACATTACTACAGTCGAAGCCGGGGTAAACAATGGCTAAAGGGTGAGAGTTCGGGACATTTCCAGGTAGTACATGAAATGTACATTGATTGCGATGCCGATGCTGTGTTAATGAAAGTGGAGCAATTAGGTGGCGGAGCTTGCCATACCGGATACCGGTCGTGTTTCTACCGTACACTTGACGGTGACGTGGTAAGCGATAAGGTATTCAATCCTGAGGATGTATATTGAATGCAATCCAGCACACTATTATGACACATGGTCGGTCATGTATTATAGTGGTGTAAATATTACTAATGAATTTATAATATCAATGACTACACTGTACCATTGTGGAGTATTTCTATGATACGCTATTGCCGGTTATGTGAAAGTAAAATGAATTTGTTCAGGTACCCAACAGGAAAACGATTTGACCATCTTGGCCGAAAACTGGTCATTTATAAATGTGTTGAATGCGGACAGGAAGAGCAGATCGCAGAATAAAACCTGAACAAGAAAAACAAGAAAAAATAAAAAAATGGACCGCCGGTATTACAACCGCGGCCTTTCAATAATTAATTTCACTTAAAATACGGTATAGACCTCTTCGTGAGGATGGACCACGATGCCACTGCTGGTGATATCGTAAGGATGGATCTTCTTGCTGTGGTCTGAACCACGCATCTTATAAACCTCCATGCTGCGTACCCTTACATTCTCCATTCTCTTATAATACAGGGCTATGGTGCCTTCGGTCACAAAATTCTCCACACCAAAACGGCTTGGGTGGTCATCATCCACAATTTCGGATGTCATTAATGAAGTCAAGCCAAGGATTTCCAGGGTGGTGGACAGTTTCAACAGTTCAACACGTATCTTTGCCGGGTCCTGGAGATAAAAACCAATTGAAGTGGTTGAATCCACCACAGCCCTCTTGGCATCAATTTCTTCCTGGATCATTATGATCTGGTCCATCATTGAACGCATATCAAAAGGACGAACATCAACGTATTTCTCCTGGGACGGTATACCAATCTTCGTAGAAGCAGCATCAATGATGGCAAGGCGTCCTTCATCTTCAAGTTTCTTGAAATCCCATCCAAACATCATTGCATTTTCCCTGATCTGTTCGGGTCGCTCCTCTGTTGCAACAAATATGCCGTTCTCTCCATACTTGGTAATTCCATTGTACAGGAACTGAAGGGTGAAAATTGTCTTTCCTGCACCTGATGTACCGGATATAAGGTATGTACGGTCCCTTATAAACCCGCCACCGCACAGTTCGTCAAAACCTTCTACTCCTGTCGGAACACGTACATCCGGGTCACTTAAATTTGTTACATGGCCATCCATTATAAATCTCCCTTGATTTTTTTTCAGTGTTGAAAACTTAGATGCATATTAACACATCATGAGCATTATTATTTAATACAATTAGTTCTCACATCTATTTAAAATTTTAGATTGCACGTGTTGAATTATGTCATCATAGGCTTCTGATTAGGATATTATATTAATAATATATATATTTTTGTTGACCCAATAACGTTTATATTGGATTATATCACATTCGATACTATATGGATAATACAGTTGCCCAATCATCAAATAAACCGGATTTTGTAAATTCTCAAAAACTGGATACAGATAATGATATTGCAATATTGAAAAAGAAGCTCAAGCAAGCGGAAGAACAGAACAACCAGCTTCAGAACAGGCTCCTGGATGCTGCTGTTGCAAATAGTAGTTATCTCCAGAATATTCAGAAACTAAAAGAGCAGCTCGAAGAATTAAAACGTCCCCCGTTGTTCATTGCATCTGTGATGGAAGTACTTGATGATACGGCCCTGCTGCGCCAGCATGGCAGCAACCAGGAAGTACTGATAGACATTCCACTCGAAATGGCAGGTGAACTACAGGCAGGGATGAGAGTTGCCGTAAATAACGGTTTTGGTATTGTCAGTTTCCTGTCAAAACCCGCAGACATGCGGGCCAGGGTTATGGAACTTATTGAAGCTCCTGATACGGATTATAATTCCATCGGCGGTCTCGAAGACGAGATTAAGGAAGTTATTGAGACCATTGAACTGCCGCTCACTGACCCTCAGATGTTCATAGACGTGGGTATCGAACCACCAAAAGGCATATTGCTGTACGGCCCGCCCGGTAGTGGCAAGACACTTATTGCAAAGGCTGTGGCCCACAGGGCCCATGCCACATTTATCAGGATGTCAGGTTCCGAACTGGTACAGAAGTATGTGGGTGAAGGTGCACGACTGGTGCGTGATGTGTTCCAGATGGCGAAAGACAAGTCCCCCAGTATCGTGTTCATTGATGAGATAGATGCCGTGGGCGGACGCCGGACCCATGACGGCACCACTGGCTCAGCTGAAGTGAACCGGACCATGATACAATTGCTTGCCGAACTGGACGGGTTTGAAGAGCGGGGCGATGTTAAGATCATTGCCGCAACAAACCGTATCGACCTGCTGGACCCTGCCCTGCTGCGGCCAGGGCGGTTTGACAGGATCATTGAGATACCCATGCCTGATGAGAAGGGTCGCCTGGAGATCTTCAAGATACATACCAGGAACATGGTACTGGATGAGAATGTGGATTTCGACAAACTGGTCAAGCTCACTGAAGACCTGAGCGGTGCAGATATCAAGGCCATTGTGACCGAAGCAGGTATGTTCGTGATACGCAGGCGGGACAGGAAGATAATGATGAACGATTTCATTGATGCATATCATAAGATCATTGTGGAAGAGAAAGAAGATGCGCCCTCAGGAATGTTCGTATAGGCTGCCACCAGGAAAATATGACTGAATTGCTCACCAGGGACGAAGGAACGATTGCGCTGAATATAGCGCGCAGGGCCATACATGAATATTTGGCCAGCGGTAAGACCATTACAGCGAACGGCCTGCCATCTGTGTTCCATGAGAACAGGGGCGTGTTCGTAACCCTGAACAATCGTTACGATAAGAGAAAGGAACTGAGAGGTTGTATCGGCCGTCCGTATCCGGTCATGCTGCTGGGTGATGCGATAATCATTTCTGCGATCAATGCGGCCACAGAAGACCCCAGGTTCAATCCCGTGACTCTGAGGGAACTGGAAACTATTGAGATAGAAGTTACTGTGCTTACCATGCCAGTGCGCCTGGAAGGAAAAAAAAGCGAACTTCCCGGTAAGATAGAGATAGGCAGGGATGGGCTTATCGTACAAAGAGGGGGATACTCCGGGCTATTGCTGCCACAGGTGGCTGTAGAGCATGGGTTTGATGATGAGGAATTCCTGGGCCAGACCTGCATGAAGGCGGGATTGTTCCCTGATGCGTGGTTAGAGACCGATACTGAAGTGTTTGCGTTTGAAGGGCAGATCTTCCAGGAAGGCTAGCAAAAAAACGATTTGGAAAAGGATGTTTAATCACTATTACCTCACAGGCACCATTATGAAAAATAATAACACAGAACAATACCCTGGCTGTCGAATTGATGATACTGTCACGATATATGGCACGAACTCAATAGGGAATAATTGTACTGTCCTGGAAAATGTTTTCCTGGGTTATCCAACTGGCAAGGTCATTGACGAGGCATCAAACCTGGATATTCCACTTGTTGAATACGAGTTCCCGGGTATAACAATAGGTGACAATGCAGTTGTCCGTTCCGGTTCAATTATATATACCGAAGTGAGAATCGGTAACAATCTTCGAACCGGGCACAATATCCTGGTAAGAGAGAACACTATAATTGGCGATAATGTCCTTATCGGTACCAATGTTGTGATAGATGGTAACACCACTATTGGAAATAATGTCAGCATTCAAAGTAATGTTTACATACCCACAAATACGCACATTGAGGATAATGTGTTCATTGGTCCCTGTGCTGTCCTGACAAATGACAAATATCCCATACGCAAGAAATATGAGCTCAAAGGACCTGTACTCAGGACGGGAGTTTCAATAGGAGCGAACAGTACGCTATTACCGGGAGTTGAGATCGGCGAAGGTGCCATGGTGGCAGCCGGTGCACTGGTCACGAAAGATGTACCACCATGGAAACTTGCGGTGGGCTTTCCGGCCAGTATTGTTGAACTCCCAGTTGAGTTGAGAACGAAAAATAGAATCTGATAGTATGATACCAATAGCAAGACCAATTATTGGAGATGACGAGATACATGCCGTAACCGAGGTCATGAGGTCAGGAGTGATTGCAGAAGGCAGCAAGGTCGCTGATTTTGAAAACACGTATAGCAAATTCATAGGTGTCAACCATGCAATTGCCGTGAACTCGGGGACGGCTGCACTTCAAATCGCATTGCAGGCGGCAGGTATAGGAAAGGGGGATGAGATAGTAACGTCTTCATTTTCATTTATTGCAACCGCAAACTCTGTACTGTATACAGGCGCAAGACCGGTATTTGCAGACATTTCACCTGATACGTTCAACATCGACCCGGATGCTATCCTGAACGGTATCACTCCCCGGACAAAAGCCCTCCTACCCGTACATCTGTACGGTCATCCTGCAGAGATGAAAACCATAATGGAGATCGCAGAAGATAAAAAATTGAAAGTTATCGAAGATGCCTGCCAGGCACATGGTGCAATGGAACAGGGAAAGCATGCCGGTTCGTTCGGGATTGGTGCCTTCAGTTTTTATCCTACCAAGAACATGACAACGAGCGAAGGCGGGATGATAACGACAAATGATACAGAGATAGATGCTGTTGCACGAATGTTACGTTCTCACGGCTCAAAGCAGCGATACCATCATGAGATGCTGGGATATAATTTCAGGATGACTGATATTTCTGCAGCTATCGGTCAGGTCCAGCTTACGAAACTTGATAACTTCAACCAGAAAAGAATGGAGAATGCCGGATATCTGTCAGCAGGATTGAAAGGGCTTCCAGGTATTGAGACACCTCAGGTAAGAAATGGCTGTACCCATGTATTCCATCAATATACTATCAGAGTAACAGAAGATTGCAGGTACGAGCGGGACCAACTTGTTACATCGTTAGGTGAAAATGGTATTGGGACAGGAATATATTATCCTATACCAATACATAAGCAGCCTCTTTACACAAATTTAGGTTATACGGATTCTTTGAAAAATACGGAAATTGCCTCAAGGCAGGTTATATCATTGCCTGTGCACCCTTCTGTTTCAAGGGAAGAACTGGAACATATCATAACAACAATTGGAGAATTAACGGGATGAGAGCAGGAGTAATTGGCATCGGAGCCATGGGTCAGCACCATGTGCGTATCTACAACGATATGAAACATGTAGAACTTGTCGGCATATCTGATGTGTCCGGAAGCAGGGTCAGCGAACTGGCCGGACAGTATGGGGTCAAGGGTTATACCGACCACAAGCAACTGCTTAAGCAGGACCTTGATGTAGTCAGTATTGTTGTGCCAACAACACTGCACATGCCCATAGGAATGGATGCTATTGATGCGGGTGCAAATATCCTGATGGAAAAACCCATTGCCGATACACTGGAAAATGCACACAGATTAACTAATGCCGCTAAAGAGGCGAAGGTCAAGTTCATGGTGGGGCATATCGAACGGTTCAATCCTGCGGTCATGAGGTTGAAGGAGATCATTGATTCGGGAACGCTGGGTAAGATAGTGTCTATATCAACCCGCAGGGTAGGACCCTATAATCCCAGGATACGGGATGTGGGAGTTATTCTTGATATCGGGGTGCATGACATCGATGTTATAGCATATTTGTACGGTATGAAGGTGAACGAGGTATATGCTATTGCTGGTGCAGATATCCATTCCAAGGAAGACCATGCAGCTATCATGCTTCGATTTGACCATGAGTTCTCAGGCCTGGTAGAGACGAACTGGCTGACCCCCCACAAGGTCAGGAAGCTTACTGCCATAGGCGTAAAAGGTGTAGCATATCTTGATTATATCGACCAGACCGTGGAACTGCATGATGGGGAATGGATCCGGAAAGCTAAAATAATAGAAGAAGAGCCTTTACGAAAAGAACTGGAATACTTCGTTGACGTTGTTACAAATGGTGGAGAACCGCAACCGTCAGGAGAAGATGGGATACATGCTCTCAGGGTAGCTATGATGGCAATAGAATCATATAAAAAGGGAAAGGCCATAAAGATTTAAAATTATTTTCTTAAAAATGAGTGAAATTCATGAACGAACTTAAAGAAATATTGGATAAGAAGGGGCCTATCAGGAAGATCGGAGTGATCGGGATGGGATATGTGGGCATACCTGCAGCGGCGCTGTTTGCTGATTCGGATAATTTTGATTTAGTACTGGGATTCCAGAGGGATTCTCCTTCTTCGGGTTATAAGATAGAGATGATAAACCGGGGCGAGAGTCCTTTAAAAGGCGATGAGCCGGGGCTGGAAAAACTTATCAATAAAGTGGTTAAAGCGGGTAAGTTCCAGTGTACATCTGATTTTTCCAGGATATCGGAAGTGGATGCTGTGACTCTTGCCATCCAGACACCCTTTGCCAATCCCCAGGACCTTGAGCCTGATTTTGGCGCCCTTATAGAGGGCATACGGCAGGTGGGGCGGTCTCTCAGTCAAGGTACGCTCGTGGTGCTGGAGTCCACAATAACACCAGGCACTACCGATGGTATGGCAAGGCAGATACTGGAAGAGGAGTCAGGTCTCATTGCGGGAAAAGATTTTGCCCTGGCACATGCTCCCGAGCGGGTGATGGTAGGCAGGCTGCTGCGCAATATCCAGGAACATGACCGTATTGTCGGCGGCATTGACCGGGTCAGCACTGACCGGGCAGTTGAACTGTATACTCCGGTCATGACCACGGGCAGGGTTATTCCGATGACAGCCACGGCCGCTGAGGTGACCAAGACTGCTGAGAACACGTTCCGCGACCTCCAGATTGCTGCCATCAACCAGCTGGCACTGTACTGCGAGGCTATGGGTATCAATGTCTACGATGTGCGCACGGGTGTGGATAGCCTGAAAGGGGAGGGTATAACCAGAGCCATGCTCTTTCCGGGTGCGGGTGTTGGCGGGCACTGCCTTACCAAGGATACTTATCATTTAGAGCGAGGCGTGAAGATATCGGAAGGAAGGCTGGATTATCCACAAGGACTTGATTCTCTTTTCGTGCTGGCCCGCAAGGTGAATGATTTTATGCCGGTGCATATGTATAACCTTACAGTGGACGCACTTAAGAGGACAGGCAAGAACCCTGCGGGTGCTAAGGTGGCCATACTGGGGTGGGCATTTATCAATAACTCGGATGATGCCAGGAATCCACCCTCAGAGCCTTACAGGAAACTGCTGATGGATGCTGGGTGCAAGGTAGCGGTGCATGACCCTCATGTGCTGGAGTATCCGGGTGTGGACATCTCCCGTGAGCTGTCTGATGTGGTGAAGGGGGCGGATGTGGTTGCTATTTTGACCGGGCATGATGAGTATTTCAAACTGGATGCCGGGGTCTTGAAAGGATTCATGGGTAAGGAACATCCGGTTATTGTGGATGGAAGGAATGTGATTGAACCTGATGTGTTTATCAGTGAAGGGTTTGTGTATAAGGGTATCGGGCGCGGGGATAAGAACGGGCATGAGATGAAAAGAAACGGGTGACGTTACCACTGAATAATGAGATTATTGACATGATATAATAGTAAAAAGGTGATTCCTCATAAAAACAATTATACTTGCAGGAGGTTCCGGCACCAGGTTATGGCCGCTCAGTAGAGAATATTATCCTAAACAGTTCCTGAAATTTGGCGATACTTCGTTGTTTCAGGATACGGTAAAACGATGTCTCAGGATATCAGATATTTCGGAGATATTTGTGGTGACCAATGAATCCCAGAAGTTCTTCGTTTTGGGGCAGATGGAAGAGCTGGG
>JAHYIS010000032.1 GCA_019429385.1 ANME-2 cluster archaeon
CGCATTATGGGTTGTTTGTGCTGTTGAGCGGAGTGAAACGCACGCTTGGCTCGAACCTTGCAAGGTTCGGCTGTGGCTACCCCCGCATTATGGGTTGTTTGTGCTGTTGAGCGGAGTGAAACGCACGCTTGGCTCGAACCTTGCAAGGTTCGGCTGTGGCTACCCCCGCATTATGGGTTGTTTGTGCTGTTGAGCGGAGTGAAACGCACGTTTGGCTCGAACCTTGCAAGGTTCGGCTGTGGCTACCCCCGCATTATGGGTTGTTTGTGCTGTTGAGCGGAGTGAAACGCACGCTTGGCTCGAACCTTGCAAGGTTCGGCTGTGGCTACCCCGCATTATGGGTTGTTTGTGCTGTTGAGCGGAGTGAAACGCACGCTTGGCTCGAACCTTGCAAGGTTCGGCTGTGGCTACCCCCGCATTATGGGTTGTTTGTGCTGTTGAGCGGAGTGAAACATAGTGTTTTATTAATCTATATCGACAAAACCAAGCACTGCGCACTTCAAATGAGTTTTAGTAGTGCTGTTTGAATTTAAACCTTTGCTGGCCATGAAGAATAAACAACACTATCTACTTTTCAACGATAACCGGAAATACATTGATCACAGACAACAAGTCCCCTTTTTCAATCATACCATCCCGGATTGGAAGGAACACCACACTATCGATCATACGACTGGTTTCCACAAGCGCCAGTCCTTTGAGTTTGGCCTTTAGCACAACCCCCAGAGCATGATGACAGAAAGCACAGGGTAATGCCACCGTATTCTCTGCAATCACTGCATTCTCGGTAGATATTTCAATGATGTCCCCCTTCTTTATATCCACATCCTCAGCCGCTATGAGCATCTCCCATTTCCCATTCGGGAAAATTATAAAATTATACGGTACAGCGGTCACAGTTTCCCGTTCTATTATATCCTGGCTGCCAAGGACCAGATGGATTGGAACACGGACATTACCATTTGCCATAATTAATGTTAATTAATCTAATAGATATAAATATATTCTATTTTTCCATATCACAGGAAGTCAACAATGCATTTATATGATTTACTGGAAAATGGTACAGGATTGCAATACTAACGACAAACCGGTTACACAATGAATGGAGGACGTAGAATGAATCCAGACATCATGGAATATTACCAGGAAGCAGGGAGGATCGCTTCCAGGGTAAGAAATGAAACGCTAAAGGCCGTTGAAGCGGGGATCAGCTTGCTTGAAGTAGCACAATATGCTGAGGACCTTACCCGCCAGATGGGGGGTATGGTAGCATTTCCCTGTAACATATCCATCAATGAGGTCGCTTCCCATTATACCCCTCTGTCAGATAAGCACATATTCAAAGCCATTGACCTTGTAAAATTAGATGTCGGTGTGCATGTAAATGGTTATATCGCAGATACAGCGGCAACGATCGAAGTTGAAACTCAACATCACTGTGCGCTTATTGAAACTGCCCGGGAAGCACTTGATTGTGCCATCAAGGAAATATGTGCGGGCGTGACAACAAAACATATCGGCAACGTCATCGAACACATTATAAGAGCCAAAGGCTGCCATCCGGTTCCCGCACTCACCGGACACGGCATTGGAAGATATGCTATTCACAATGGCCTCAATATCCCGAACCACAGCAGTGCCGGCTATTCAAACACACTTCATACAGACGATGTAATTGCCATTGAACCCTTTACTACAATGGGAAATGGTCGTATACATTACGGGGAAACAAGAATCGTTTGTCTTACTGATACGAAGAAACCTTCAAATCCTATTTACCAAAAGATAAGATCACAATTCAACACACTTCCCTTCACCAGTCGATGGCTGGATAATCCTGATGACCTGGAAAAATTGGGAACATCCCTCAAGAAATATCCTGTGCTTATTGAGGAAGACGGATGTCCAGTTGCCCAGGCCGAACATACTATCATAGTCAAAGAAGATGGCTGTGACGTGATAACAGCATAACGTGACACTTTATTTCAGCCGTACATAATTTCATCCGGCTGCGTGGATTGAAGAATTGCGATAATATATTCCATGGGAACTGGTGAAAATGATTCCATCTCACCATCATGGTTTGGACACTGCTTCCTGAACTTTATGGGAGTGGCTGGAACTTCCTCTTCATAGACACCGTCCACAACAGGGACACTCGCAGGTTCCAGTATTTCGAAAAGCTCTTCCTTTAAAAGTTGATAATACGTATATTTTTCAGTATGCCCGCATGAATCACATTTGAGTTTAACCTTGTTGGCAAGAAAGCCCTTTTCATGTTTTTTTAACAATAGTTTCTTTAGCAGGTCATTCACGGGAAATACGTAGGTCTGATATCCCTATAAAGCTTTGTCAACGATAACCTATTTATTCAGCAGGTTATCCACCCTGTCAAGACCCTCCCTGATCCTTTCAATGCTGTTAGCATAAGAAAAACGCAGATATCCCTGTGCCCCATCCCCGAAATCAATGCCAGGTGTCACAGCAACTCCTGCTGTTTCCAGAAGACGATGGCTGAGTCCAAGGGAGTCCGGGCTAAACTCTTTCGCATTGGCCAGTACATAGTATGCCCCTTCGGGTTCACTCGCTATCCCAAACCCAATGTGTTTAAGACGCTCTATGATGTACTTCCTCCGTTCATCATAGGTTGCAACCATTTCTTGAACGTGCTCCTGGGGTCCCTCCAGGGCAGCTATACCTGCATGCTGGACAAAACTGTTGGCACAGATAAAGAAATGTTGCTGGAGATTTTGCAGCGTCCTCATATATTCGGGCGGGGCAATGAGGTAACCAAGCCGCCAGCCGGTCATTGCATAGAGTTTTGAAAAGCCATTGAGCACAAAGGCATTATCCGTATATTCCAGGATGGTGTGGTCCTCCCCTTTATAAACCAGGCCCTGGTATATCTCATCAGAAATGATGGGGATACTGCCGGCTATTTCGGCAAGCGCACGGATGGTCTCAGGGTACATCACATGACCTGTGGGATTGGACGGGGAATTGAGCAGGATTGCACGGGTCTTTGTTGTAAATACACGTGCAACGGCATCAGATGTCAGGCTGAACCCCTCAGCCTCGCGGGTATATACATACACCGGTCTGCCGCCAAGGTATTCAACAAAGTTGGGGTAGCTGGCATAGTAGGGATTTGACATTATCACTTCGTCCCCTTCATTCAGCAGACCCATGAACAACAGCAACAGTGCCGGGCTGGTGCCTGATGTCACGATGACCTGCTCAGGACTTAATTCAAGGTTGAATTTCAGGTTGTAATAATCAGCTATTGCCTGCCTGAGCCCGGGCAGCCCCATGCTGTGGGTGTATTTGGTCTCACCGGCCCTGAGGGCGCTGTATGCAGCCTCACAGATATGGGGGGCTGTGGGGAAATCTGGTTCGCCAACCTCAAGGTGGATGATATCCCTGCCTGAACGCTCCAATTCATGTGCCCGCTCAAGGACTTCCATTACGTAGAAAGGGGGTATTCGTGCCGCTTTTTGTGAGAACATATGCTTGTCTACCATTTGTGTTCAACATTCATAGAATGGAATGGAACTATGAGATGCTTCCTTTATTACCAGGGTCAGGTCATTAGCGCCTTTATGAGTTCTCAATTATCAAAGATAATGATATGTATGGATCTTTTTTCTTGATTAATAAGAAATATATCCAAATACTTTTCCCTTATCCTGACAGGAACATCTTACCAATAAAATGGTTTCGGTATGCCATGCAAAAAGTCACCATATTCTACGTTACCCACACTACGTCAGGCTTCTTTTTCTCTGGAACTGCATTTTCACCTGTTGGATACCCGAATATTAATGGTGCTACCGCTTTATACCTATCAGGTGCACCCAGTTCCTTCAGGAAACGGGAATCCATAAGTGCGGGCTGTATACCTCCTATCCAGCAACTGCCGATACCCATAGAATGTCCTGCAAGCATCATGTTCTGTGCTGCCATAGCGCAATCATAATCTGTGGTCATAGCATTCTCATTTCCAAGAATTATCACCAGAGCAGGTGCGTTATAGAACATATCAGTACCATCTGTTTTTAAGAACGTGAGAAAATTCTGTACTTTGTCTGTTTTATGTTCAATAGCTTCGAGTAAGGGTATCATGGATTTTTTCCCCCGTTCAGAGATATTCCGCTTGACTTCTTTGTTGGTCACAACAAGGAAACTCCATGGTTGTATATTGAAACCGGATGGTGCGTACCTGGCACAATCAATGAGAAACTCGATATCTTCATCAGGAATCGAGTCATCTTTATATTCACGTACACAACGCCGTGTTTTTATTGTTTCTATAACATCCTTCATTGAAATCACACCAGTAATCGATATACTATTTCTTTCTACTGTTGATAATGATATTTATAGCATTTGATTTCTTCAACCTGGCACCAGTCTCCAGCCATTTTAAAGCCGGGACTTATCCAGCGCCTCATTCACCAGTCCATCGATCCTCGCAACCCTTTTATCGGTCCTGCGGACATGCTGGTGTTTTACTGATGCGAATTTCTTCCTCAATTTAGATACCTTTTCGAACAGGGGTTTCAAATTCCCGGCCTTCACCCTGTATTGCCCTTTCAGTTGTTTGACCAGTAATTCACTGTCAGAATAATGCTCAACTTCTTCCTTACAGTACTGTGCGGCACGTTCCAGTCCCGCCACAAGGGCACGGTATTCGGCCTCATTGTTCGTCGCTTTTCCTATATACTCGGCCTTTTCCTCAACAACACCCCAATCAGCATCATAGATCCCGTATCCTATGGCTGAAGCACCGGGATTGCCCCTGGAAGCCCCGTCCGTTACTACAAAGACTTTCTGGAATTTCGACATCATATACTCACAATGTTTTAGTAACATAAACAATATTCTCCCACAATACATATGGAGGAATCACATCTGGACCTTGATAAGATAGCCTATGAGATTCGGTCATTCGAAGGACTGACCCGCAAGCATTCTATCTCTGATATTACTAAAATCTTCGAGGAGGTCAGGTCCCTGTACGGAAACTGTATCGTGGATTTCGGGGACGACGCTGCAGTGCTGGATTCGGGCGGCGATGAAGTAATACTTTTCGCTGCCGACGGCATCTGGGGCCGGCTCCTTGATGCCAGCCCCTGGTGGGCAGGCTACAGTTCGGTACTGGTCAACGTCAACGATATCTCTGCCATGGGAGGCAGGCCGCTGGGTATGGTCAATGTACTGTCCAGCAGCGACAAGGGCGCATGTATCCAGTTGCTCAACGGGATAAAGGATGGAATAGCCAAATTCGGGGTCCCCATGGTTGGCGGACACCTGCATCCTGACACTCCTTACCTTTCCCTTTCTGTAGCCATTGTGGGTGTGGCGAAGAAAGACTGCCTGATACGCAGTGATACTGCAGGGGTAGGCGACCAGGTCATTGTTGCCTACGACATGATCGGCAAAGTAGGCCCGAATTCCCCTTATAGCTGGGATACCACCACAATGAAGGAACCGGAAGATGTACGGGGAAAATACATGGTAATGCAGACGATCGGGGAAGCACATGCAGTAACGGCCGGGAAGGATATCAGCAATCCCGGTACCCTGGGTACGCTTGGCATGTTGCTTGAGACCAGCGGCAAAGGTGCCGTGGTCGACCTTGACAAAATACCTGTACCCGATGGAGTGGACTTCATACAGTGGTTGAAGATATATCCTGCCACAGGTTACATTGTCACTTCAGCACCCGAAGATGCAGAGCGCTGTATCCGACTGTTCGAAGATGCGGGTATCACAGCCCGGGTGATCGGTGAGATAACCAGTGACAAAAAGTTAATTATCACAAGTCGCGATGACAGCCGGGTGCTGTTAGACTTTGAAGAGGATATTGTCACAGGGATCACTGCAAGATAAACTGAGGTGTGTGCAACGGTTAAAATTAAAGGTATAGCAAAGTCTACTCTGGATTTCATCCTCGAGGTTTCAAAATCATCTGCACCGAGAGAATTTGCGGGACTATTGAGGGCCGAAGATGGTGTTATAAAAGATGTGATATTCCTCCCCGGTACCGAATCGTCCCAGAGAAGTGCCACAATCCGATTAATCATGATGCCAAATATCAGTATCGCAGGTTCTGTTCACAGCCATCCAACGTCAAATACGAATCCATCCCGTGCCGACCTTGCCCTGTTTGCCAGGGTGGGCGGCTACAATATCATTGCAGGTGCACCCTATGACAGCCGTTCTTGGCGGTGTTATGACTCGAACGGACGTTCGATACCACTCAACGTGCTTGATATCGAATTTGACGATGATGACGCTGACCTCGTCTTATTTTAATAGATAGAATGTATTACCTTTAGTACTCAAGAAAATCTGACAACGAAAGAGAAATTTCTCGTTTCAACAGACATATAGTTTAAATATATTCTCGTATTATTATTATCAAGTGCGTCATGTAAGAACGTGGTTCGGGATTTATTCAGTGAAAAATGGACACGTACTTTCATGTGAACTGTACCCTAAAGACGTGAAAAGCCTTGTGGACAGATTGCAGGAAGTTCAGACAAGTTTAATATCCGATGACTTGGACGGTCTGGACCTGCGAGTTGCTGCTAAAGAATGCGGGTTTGTGACTTCAGAGGAAGAATATAATGCTCTTTTTCATACGGTATACACTGAACTTGCTATTCGGCAGATCACAGCCACAAGGTCGAACGATACAATACTTGTCCAGTCTATCCAGGCCATGGACGACCTTGACAGGATTACGAATGCATTATCTGAGCGGTTAAAAGAAATGTATGACCTGAATTTTCCCGAAATCGGATTAAAAGGTGAAAAGCTCGTACATTTTGTATCCAAACACGGGACCAGGAATAATGTTAACCACTGTGATCTGGAACATAAAAATATCCATATCCTTGCAGAATGCTCAACCGGAATGGAACTTCCTGAAGCATTTGCAAATAGCATCAAGGATATGGCATCCAACATAGCAGGACTTTATGCAGCCAAAGACCAGATCTCCAAATTTATTGGAAACCACATGGAACGGAACTATTCCAATCTATCAGATGTTGCAGGCGTCCATATCAGTGCAAGATTGATCAGTATTGCAGGGGGAGCCCAAAAACTCGCCAATATGCCATCAAGCACTATTCAGGTACTTGGTGCAGAAAAATCATTGTTCAAACATCTCAGAGGTAATGCAACATCACCCAAACACGGTGTGATTTTCCAGCATCCTCTTGTCAGGGAAGGCCCCTGGTGGCTGAGGGGTAAGATTGCTCGATTAGTAGCTGCAAAAATATCACTGGCTGTGCGGGTAGACTTCTATGCAGGGGATTTCAGGAAGGAACTTGCAGAGGACCTTAACAGGAAGGTGGGGGAACTGTATAAAAAGTATCCATCCCCACCAAAACGAAAGAGCGGTAAGTAGTAAGTAAGTAGTAAATAAGTAAGTAAATAAATTGATACCAAAATAGTAATCATACTACTGATCTTTTGTGTTTACGTCCTATTTTTCATCAGCACACGAATCAATGAACCTGGGTGCAAACTCCCGGTACGATGCCGCGTGCAGGTGAGAATAAACCCCTATGGTGTTCTTGACCATCAATCCATCGTACCCGTCTTTAATTCCAATACCCCTCTCCAGTTTTATCCCGAACCTGGCATCATCAGGAATATCAATAATCTCAGAATGGTGGAATTCATGACCAAAGAATTTATCCCTGCTATTTCCTACGGGTGTGCTTTCAACAAAACTGCCACGGCTGTAACTGACCACACGGCTCTGGCCCATCATTGTCCTTCCAGGCAGTGCGCCCACCATTGCATAGTTCCCTTCTGGCATATCTGCAGTGCGGTATGAGGATGTATTCACTTTCCCTGTGACCATTTCACCGGTAAGATACATCAAACCGCCGCATTCGGCATAGATCGGCATTCCGGATTGTGACATCTCTTTTATATGTTGTCGCATACTTTCATTGGCTGACAGTCCAGGCGCATATAGTTCGGGGTACCCGCCCCCAATGTACAGCCCGTCAATCTCAGGCATTTGTGCATCATTCAAAGGACTGAAATATTCAAGTTTCGCCCCTGCCAGTTCAAGCAGGTCCAGATTGTCACGGTAATAAAAATTAAACGCCTCGTCCAGAGCTATACCAATAACCGGATTTTTCCCTTCCGGACCTGGTACGAATATATCTGGTTTCGGTAACTTCATGGGTGATGCACTTTTTGCCATTTCAAGCACAGTATCTATCTCGATACCTTCCCTGATGATATCTTCGATCCCTTTGATGCGCCTGTCAAAATCATCCAGCTTGCGCCGTCCCTCTATTGCAGGGATGAGGCCAAGATGGCGCATGCTGATATTCATGGAATCGTTGCGGTGTATCTCTCCAATGACCGGAGTGCCTGTATAGGTCTCAATGGCTTCCCTGGCCTTACGGGCATGTCTCACGCCACCGATATTGTTCAGGATGACACCTGTTATGTTCACTTCAGGGTCAAAAGACTTGTAACCCATGACTACGGCAGCAGCGCTGCGTGTTATACTGCGGGCATCGATCACCAGAACCACAGCACAGTCCAGCATCTTTGCGATCTGTGCTGTGCTGCCTGTTTCCGTTAGACCTTCCAAACCCTCGAATAATCCTCTGACCCCTTCGATGATCGCAATATCAGCACCTCCCTGGTAACTTATACCGTGATGGAACACTTCCAGTACAGCATTGCGGTGCATCAGGTGGCCATCGATGTTGCGGCCGGGCCGGCCAGTTACTTCAGTATGGTAACTGGGGTCGATATAATCCAATCCTACCTTAAAAGACTGGACACGCAAGCCTCTACGATTCAGCACTGACATCAGTCCTGTGGAAATAGTGGTCTTGCCGCTGGATGAACGGTCTCCTGCAATGAGTATTCTGGGTATGTCCACCAGTTCACCGGGTTGTTCGCTTTCGTTCATATGGTGGAAGAAGGTGACCTGAAACTATATATTTATATTTGTCACCGCTATGTACAGAAGCATGAAACTGGCAGCACTGACCTCTGGCGGAAAAGACTCCATCTATGCTATCCACCTTGCCCGACTTGAAGGGCATGAGGTTACCCACCTGGTAACTATCAAACCCGCCCGGGACGATTCCTACATGTTCCATTCCATTAACATCCACATGGTAGATATGATATCCAGGGCATGTGGCATTCCTCTTGTGGTTGAAACCAGTAGTGGAGAGAAGGAAGAGGAACTTTTAGACCTTGAACGGGCACTGGGTGCCCTGGACGTGGATGGTGTGGTTGTGGGTGCCATCGAATCAGTATACCAGGGCAGCAGGGTACACCGGATATGCGATGACCTGGGGCTTGAGGTGGTAGAGCCCCTGTGGCACCGGGACCCTGAACAGTTGCTCAGGGACATGGTCAGGGTCATGGATATCAGGATCGTCCAGGTAGCTGCCATGGGACTTGATGAAAAGTGGCTGGGCAGGGTTATTGATAGTGCTGTGATAGATGAACTGCTTGAACTAAATCGCAACTATAGAATACATATATGTGGTGAAGGGGGGGAATACGAAACTCTTGTGCTGGATGCACCATTTTTCAATTCGAAGATACAGATTCTTGAATCAAAAACAGCATGGAAGGGAGATTGGGGATTCTATAACGTAGAGGATGTGAAACTTGTACAAAAAGGAGACATTTCCTCATAACGCCCGGATCAACTCGAGTACGTAAAGTCAAACTTAAATCTCAGGTAACAAAAAAAAAGTATGCCTTATCTTATTGATAAAGCAATAAAAGAGTGGATTTCACCCTTATTAATTCAAAATATTATTGAAAAATTATTAATTTTTCTTAACACCCATCCAGCCAGTTCCTTTGCAGGTTCTGCAAGGCATACCAAGATTCATATAACCTCTACCTTTACAAAATTGGCATTTTAAGTGAGGTTCTTTTACCATGAAAGTCTTACTGCCATTACAGGCAATACAAGGTTTTCCTTCCGATTCTCCAGTCCCTGCACAATATCCACAAGGTTGTTCAGCATAAGTTTTCTCAGCCATAATATTCATCTCATTAAAGTCTCGAGGAATCTCGATAAAATTCATCATGGTTTATTATTACTTATCATTTGCGTTATTAAATTCATAAACGCAATTTTTCGAGCAGGTTTTCTGATGTTTTCCATGAATGTCGTGCAATATCAGGAAGACTTTTATTTGATTTTAACCACTCTTCAAGGAATTTCTTTGTCTTGGGGTCAGATGGGTACCCACTGCCCAGAACCATACCCATTTCCTTTTCCATATCCCTTATAATTCTGTCTCTCTGGACCTTGGCAAGAATAGATGCTGCTGCAACAATAGGGTATGTTGCATCTGCCTTGTGTTTTGCTATTATTTCGATAGGGCCATCATACTTCTTTTTCACGTTTACCCCGAACCGTTCCTCCTTAATATCGGCAGCATCCAGATATGCACGGTCCGGCCGCAGGTTTTCCAGCACTTTTGAATGAGTCACCACCATTAACTGGTTCATGGTCATTATTTTTCGCATCTCGTCTATCTGTGCGGCACTTATCTCCAGTATATGATAGTCTGCAGCAATTTCTTTTATCTTTGCTGACAGATAATTTCTCCGCATTGGGGACAGAACTTTTGAATCTTTTACCCCCAATAATTGCAAATCTGGCAGCTTGTTCTCTTCCATGACTACCCCGGCAACTATCATCGGCCCCAATACGGGCCCTTTTCCAGCTTCATCCACACCTGCAACAAGCATTTTATCTATTCCAATCAGTTCTTTGTTCAATTAATATGATATTACCGTATTCCTTTTACATATCATATTTAAATTTTTGTATGTGCTTAATAATCATTATATTTGCGAAAGCGTTTAATAATATAGAATTTATTAAAAGACTAAATTAGCCCAGTCAAATGATATCGAATATATAGTCCTGGTAAGAAAACAGCGAGCATAGAATAATTTGTAACGATCTGAAAACATAATCATATTTAAATATAATTAACGATATATAATTCCGGGTATTGAAGACAAACCATTTGACTGAACCATGCTAAGTACATCTTATCTTAAAAGGAGAGTTTAACCCAATGGCAATTAAAAAAGGCAGATTCACTATTGAGAACCTTGAAAATGTCCAGATAAACATAGGTAGTATCGTATCTTCCGGTGAGGCAGAGACACCAGAAGGTCCAACTCCCGCACCTGAAATTCATGACCTTCGGGATTGGGATATGAAGCTGCTGGACAGGTATGAACCCGTCTATTCACCTGTTTGTGATATGTGCTGTTACTGCACCTATGGAAAATGTGACCTGACAGGGAACAAGGAAGGAGCTTGCGGCATCGACATGGAAGCCCACCAGGCCCGTGAAGCTATGCTTAAAGGCCTGACAGGCACAGCGGCCCACTCTGCCCATGGCAGGCATTTACTGAATAACCTTATCAAGCGCTTTGGAGCAGACTATCCTATCGATGTGGGTCCAAGTAATCTCAAAGCGCCCCTCACCCAGACCATAATGGGTATCAAACCCGAAACTATTGGCGATTTCATTCCGGTACTGGATTATATTGAAGAGCAGATAACCCAGCTGCTGGCAACCGCCCATACCGGCCAGGAAGGCAGTTCCCGGGATTTCGAGTCCAAGGCCCTGCATGCAGGTATGCTTGACCATCTTGGTATGGAAGTGTCTGATATTATCCAGATATCATGCCTGGGCATGCCAAAAAGCCAGGAAGATGCCCCGCTGGTAGACATTGGTATGGGTTCCATTGATTCTTCTAAACCGGTGCTGTTATGTATTGGACATAACGTGGCCGCTGTTACCTATATTATGGACTATGTGGAAGAACATGACCTGTTCGATAAGATAGAACTGGCAGGTCTGTGCTGTACTGCCCATGACATGACGCGATATAACAAGAATGCAAAGATAGTGGGACCGATGTCAAAGCAGCTCAAGTACATCCGTTCAGGTATTCCTGACGTGATAGTGGTGGACGAGCAATGTGTCAGGGCTGACGTATTGCGGGAAGCCAGTAAACTCCACATCCCGGTCATTGCTACGAACGATAAGATCATGTATGGTCTGCCGAACAGGAGCAAGGACGAGGTCGATGCCATCATCCAGGACCTTGTGTCAGGTGACCAGCCCGGTGCCCTGCTGTTCGATTATGCTAAAGTGGGCAAACTGGCACCGGAACTTGCATTGAAGATGGCTCCTATCCGCAAAGAGATGGGCATCACTGCCCTGCCTGACGATGAAGAATTTAAGAAACTGACATCAAGCTGCAGCCAGTGCGGTGCATGCGTCATCGGCTGCCCTCAGGGACTTGATATTGACAAAGCCATGGAAGCTGCAGCAGGAGGAGACCTGACACTGTTCGAGGAATTGCATGATAGGTGTATCGGGTGCGGACGTTGTGATTTCGAGTGTCCGAAGGGCATACCTATACTGAATGTCATAGAAAAAGCATCGCAAAGGGTCATCCGTGAAGAGAAAGGGAAGGTCAGGATCGGCAGGGGCCAGGTAGGCGACCCCGAGATACGGGAAGAGGGGGTCAATCTTGTGCTCGGGACCACTCCTGGCGTTATTGCCATTGTCGGTTGTCCCAACTACCCGGACGGCAGCCGTGACATATATGAAATTGCCGAAGAGATGCTGAAGCGAAGTTATATTGTCGTCACATCAGGCTGCTGTGCCATGGATATTGGCATGCATAAAGATGATGAAGGCAAGACCCTGTATGAACGTTACGCAGGCCGGTTCCTTAAAGGAAACCTGCTCAACACAGGCTCTTGCGTTTCAAACGCCCATATATCAGCAACCACCATCAAAGTGGCGTCCATATTTGCCAGGCGCGAAATTAACGGCAACTGGGAAGAAATCGCTGATTATGTGCTTAACCGGATAGGAGCTGTTGGCCTGGCCTGGGGTGCATATTCACAAAAAGCACTTACGATAGGGACCGGTTGCAACAGGTTAGGTATACCTGTTGTATTAGGACCCCATGGACCAAAATACCGGCGTGCATACCTGGGCAAGCCTTATAACAGGGATAAGTGGAACGTAATGGATGCCAGGGATGGTTCAGTACAAAATATCGAACCCGTACCCGAACATCTCCTGATATCGGCAGAAACAAAAGCAGAAGTCCTGCCTATGCTGGCAAAACTCTGTTTCAGGCCGAGCGATAATAACCTGGGACGAATGATCAAGCTGACCCATTACATTGAACTGAGCGAGAAATACTTAGGTCAATTACCTGATGACTGGTACATATATGTAAGGAGCGAGGCCGACCTGCCACTGGCAAAGAGGGAAGAATTGCTCAAAAAACTGGAAGCTGAACAGGGATGGAAGATTGACTGGAACAAGAAGAAAGTGCTTGAAGGACCTGTCAGGAAGGTTGATGTATCCTTCCAGCCCACTAATGTACCCAGGCTGTGTAAGGAGGCGAGCAAATAATGGCGGCTATTGAACTGGACACGACAAAAAATGCGGTGCCTTTCGACAGGGCAAATATTCCCGGCCCGAAAATGGCAAAAGCCATAAAAGCAGATCTGGCCGGTAAACTTATCTCAAAGGCCAGGCGCCCGCTGCTCATTGTAGGGACTGCGGGTGCTGATGATGGTGTCATTCTTGTGGTAAAACGCATGGCTGAAAAAGGCATTCCAGTGGCTGCTACGGGAAACAGTATCAAGCGGTTGAAAGAGGAAGGCATTGATGCCACCTATGTGAACCTGCACGCACTGGTCTCATACCTGAAAGACCCTGGCTGGAAAGGCTTTGATGGTAAAGGAGGCTATGATACAACCATATTCCTCGGGCATACGTACTACTACGCCAGCCAGTTGATGTCCACCCTGAAGAATTTTACAAAAATCAAGATAATCTCTATTGACAGGCACTATCATCCGAATGCCCAGCAATCCTTCGGTAACCTTAAACCGGATGATTTTTTAAAGACACTGGACATGGTTGTAGCAGAATTATAATGAATTACTGGCAAGAATGATCTAGTAAATACAAAAAATCGTGAGGATAGATAATGGCAGATGAATTCCCGTTTGAGATATCCCCTATGTTCGAAGGGGAAAGGGTCCGTAAGGATGATATGTATGTTGAACTGGCTGGTCCGAAATCCAAAGGATTCGAACTGGTAAAAGCAGTAGGAATGGATGAGATAGAAGAAGGTAAATTCACGCTTATCGGGCCTGACATCTCTGAAATGGAAGAGAGTGGACGTTATCCACTGGCTATGATCTACCGCGTCGCAGGCGAACTGGTCGAGCCTGACCTTGAGGCTATTGTCGAGAGGCGAAACCATGATTTCCAGAATTACATCCAGGGTGTCATGCACCTGAACCAGCGGTATGATGTGTGGATCCGTATCAATAAGGATGCCATTGCAAAAGGTCTTAATTCCTTTGAACAGATCGCCAGGGCTACCATGATGCTGTTCAAGAATGAACTGACGTTTATTGAGAAGATAGAAGCCACCTACATCACCGACCTGGAGAAGGTAGAGGAAGAACTGGCGAAGGCAATGGTGAGATATAGTGCCAGGGACGACCGGACACGCAACCTGCATGATGAAGATGTTGATGAGTTCTATGGTTGTTCTCTGTGCCAGAGCTTTGCACCCACCAGTGTATGTGTGATATCCCCTGACCGTATTGCATTGTGCGGAGCTATCAACTGGTTTGACGGGCGGGCGGCTGCAAAAGTGGACCCCGAAGGGCCGCAGTTCGCTATCGAGAAGGGTGAATGCCTGGATGAATTAAGTGGAGAATATTCCGGTGTCAATGAAGTTGCCCAGAAACTCTCTGGCGGCGAGTATAACAGGATAAAGATACACAGTTTCTTTGAGTTCCCGCACACTTCATGCGGCTGCTTTGAAGTGGTCGGGTTCTTCATTCCGGAAGTGGATGGTATCGGCTGGGTCGACAGGGACTTTACCGGTAATGCTCCCAACGGACTGGCATTCAGTACCATGGCAGGCCAGACCGGCGGCGGTAAGCAGGTCATGGGATTTTTGGGTGTGGGTGTTAATTATTTCCGTTCGCCCAAGTTCATACAGGCTGACGGCGGTTGGGAACGGGTGGTCTGGATGCCAAAAAATCTCAAGGACAAGGTGCTTGCAGATATCCCTGCAGATATTGTTGACAAGGTGGCAACAGAAGAAGATGCCCAGGATATTGATACGCTGAAGAAGTTCCTTACTGAAAAAGGACATCCTATCATTGAAAGATGGACCCCTGAGGAAGAAGAACCTGTTGAAGACGAGTCTGTAGCTAAAACCGGTGCTTTCGGCATGCCCCAACTCGGCCTGCCTGCTTTTAACCCGGCAATGCTGCAAAATCTTCCACCAATGACCGGGGGCAGCAGCGGTGGTGTGAAGGTGACCCTGAAGAATGCAAAGGTCACCATTGACAGGATCATACTGAGCAATAAGGAATAATTGTCCGAGGTTACATTGAACGTTATTGCAATAACCGGTAAAGGAGGTACTGGCAAGACTGCTGTGACTGCCATGTTCATTCGTTCTCTTGTGAACAGGGATAAGACCATTCTTGCCATTGACGCCGACCCTGATACGAACCTGCCGGGAGCGCTCGGGGATGAGGTTGAGGAAACGGTAGGTGACCAGCGCGAGTTCCTGCTGGAAGAGAGGGACAATCTGCCGCCTGATACTGATAAGGAACGGTTGCTGGAGTCAAAGATATACAGTGTGCTTGCCGAGCGGCACGGGTATGACCTGCTGGTCATGGGCAGGCCGGAAGGGGCTGGATGTTACTGTTTTGCCAATAATATGCTGCGTGGTATCATGGACAGGGTAGTAAAGAACTATGACCTGACCATTATTGATACTGCTGCCGGGCTGGAACACCTGAGCAGGGGCATTATCAGGGACGTTGACGAGCTTGTGGTGGTGACCGATGGTTCAAGGCGCGGGCTCCAGACCGCTGAGCGGATACGGGACCTTGTGAAAGAACTGGACCTGAAGATAAAGAAGATGCACGTGATACTGAATAAGGTGACACCGCAAAATCGCGAGCGTCTTAATGAATATGCGCAGGAACTGGGACTGGAGGTTGCGGGTATGGTACCCTTTGACGATGAGATTGCACGGTTCGACCTGAATGGAAAGCCGCTTATCGAACTGCCTTCGACATCACCTGCGGTGATTGAAATGGAAAACATTATTATGAAATTAGGGATTTAACAAAACAGGTTTTCGATACTACATGAAGTATGTAATGAAATAAGGTGGAATCACTATGGCAAAAAAGATCACGTTAGCTGAACTGGGCAGCCTGTTCAATGGTATGGACGTGGAAGCCCTTGAAGGGGTGACCATTGAAGGCGACATTGAGCTTGAGATGGATACCAGTGGCGGGCTCAATCCACAACTTGCTTATATGCTGGGTCATGAAACCGCGCAAATTGCCCAGCACCTGATAAACATTTCAAGATTAATGGGTTATCCTGTGGACCAGTTGTTCGGGTCAATGGCACAGGCGGCAGTTCCCGGTGTAACAAGACCGCAGGAACTGTTAAGGTCAAAATTTGAAGTGGCCAGGATGGTAGAATGGAAGAATCCTATCCAGGAAGTTATCCTGGGCGCCACATCAGCAGATGGGGGAAGCAGGGGAAATACCATAACCCTTGGAGGAGAGAATGCGCTGCCCTATTATTTCGATAGTCCTATGCCTCACCGCAATTACATTACCATGGATGTTTTCGATATGCCTATCGGGATGGCAAAGGCTGTCAAGGTCAATTACGAGGATGTCATCAATAGTCCGGCCGAGTGGGCTAAAAAAGTGGTCAAGGACTTCAATGCAGACATGGTGACCATTCATCTTATCAGTACAGACCCGAACATCAAGGATACATCAGCCAAAGAAGCTGCCGAGACCGTGGCTGACGTGCTCCAGGCAGTGGATGTACCCATTGTAATAGGTGGCAGCGGCAATCCTGACAAGGATCCCGAAGTTCTGGAAAAAGCAGCCGAAGTGGCTGAAGGTGAACGGGTCCTGCTGGCCAGTGCCAGTTTGAACCTGGACTACGAGCGCATTGCAAAAGCTGCAAACCAGTACGGTCATGTTGTGCTGTCATGGACCCAGCTTGAGATCAATGCACAGAAGGAATTGAACCGCAAGCTCATGAAGCAGTGTAATGTCAAGCGCGAGGATATTATCATGGACCCGACCACTGCTGCGCTGGGATACGGCCTGGATTATGCTTACACCAATATGGAGCGCATCCGCCTTGCCGGTCTTAACGGGGACAATGAACTTTCCTTCCCGATGAGCAGCGGCACTACCAATGCCTGGGGTGCCAGGGAATCATGGATGGTCAGGTCGCCCCTGAAGGAGGACAGCGACTGGGGACCCAGGGAATACAGGGGCCCTATATGGGAGATCGTGACCGGACTGGCCCTTGCCCTGGCGGGTAATGACCTGTTCATGATGATGCATCCCGGTGCAGTGGCTGTGCTCAAAGAGATCACCCAGAACCTGCACGGTTCTCTTGACAGGGAAGCTGTGGATATATCCAGCTGGGTCACAGCGGAGGTGTGAACATGAAAATAAACAGCCCCCTTGAAGTTTACAAGTACCTGCCCCAGACCAATTGCGGTGAGTGCGGCGAGGCCACCTGCATGGCGTTCGGTTCCCATGTCATTGACCGCTCACTGAAACTTGAGGATTGTACACCGTTGCTTGAGGACAAGTACAAGAAAAAATACCTTGAACTCAGTGAGCTGATGGCTCCTGAGATACGGGAGGTTACTATCGGTATGGGTGAGCATGCCGTGACCGTTGGCGGTGATGATGTGCTGTACCGGCATCAACTGACGTTCTTTGACCAGCCTGCTTTTGCCCTCGATGTATGGGATACCATGAAAGAAGCTGAACTGGTGGAAAGGGTCACATTCATAAAGGATTTTAAAAAGTTCTATGTGGGGCGGTTCTTGAAACTGGATATGATCGCTGTGCGTTCGACTTCGGGCGACCCTGGCAAGTTCAGGACGGCAGTTTCTAAGGTAATGGAAACGACGGAACTGCCGCTTATATTATGCAGCTTTGACCCTGAAGTGCTCAGTGCCGGCCTTGAGGTGGCAGCAAAGAGGCGGCCTCTGTTGTACGCGGCTACCAGGGATAACTGGCAGGCCGTGGCAGACCTGGTGCTTGAGTATGATGTGCCCACAGTGCTGTTCGCACCCAATGACCTGGATACATTAAAGAGCCTGGCAGGTACGTTCCTGGAGATGGGACGGCAGGACCTGGTACTTGATCCTGGTACAAATCCCCAGGGTAAAATGCTGCGGGAGTCTTTTGAGAATTTCCTGAAATTGAGGCGCGCCGGCATTAAGGAAGGACAGCGTGATGTTGCCTTCCCGCTCATGTCCGTGCCAATGACAGCATATCTGACCGGCGGGGATGCAGTATCTTCCAGTTACTGGGAGACTGTGCTGGCTACAGTGTTCTCTGTCCGGTACGGGGATATCATGATACTGCACAGCATCGAACCGTATGCATTGCTGCCAGAGATGCATATCAGGGATACGATCTATACTGACCCGAGAACACCTGTCAAGGTGGAGCCCAAGGTGTATGAAGTGGGTACTCCGGGTAAGGATTCACCTGTTATCGTTACCACTAACTTTGCCCTGACCTACTATACAGTTGAGAGCGACCTTGCCAGTAATGGCATTAACTGCTACCTTCTGGCTGCAGATACGGACGGCCTGGGAGTTGAGGCAGCTGTGGCAGGCGGTCAGTTAACAGGCAAGAAGATCAATGATGAGTTCAAGAAATCTGATTTCGATTTCAGTGAGAAAACCAGTCATAACACGATTATCCTTCCTGGCCTGGGTGCAAGGTTGCAGGGTGACCTTGAAGATGCTACCGGTCTGAAGGTGATGGTCGGGCCGCAGGACAGCGGGCAGATACCACCCTGGATGGATAAGAACTGGCCACCGGGAAAGAAAGTGTGAATTAAAGTATTATTTCTGGATAGGCGGGTCTGGAAGGCTTACAGGCAATTCCGGACCCTATTTTATTTATTCTTTTTTTGATTGCCCTTTCTGTCCTGATGAGGATTGCCACCTGAAATAGGCCTACTCAACAGTTGTGAGGTCTTATTTTTCAACCATCTTTGACCTATTCCGGATTATAACATGCGGATTCAAAAGGCACATTAGACAGAGAGCAAATGCAATTGAAAATAATAATCGTTACAGTTTTGCACAGTTTATGCCATACCATACGAAACTATATATAGAGAGTTCGTGTTGTTTAAACAAAGAGTGTTTCGAAAATCTGACCTGAAATATCAAAACAAAATAAAGGTGTTCAACATATGAAAGCTATACGAGAATTCAGCAGCACCGAGCAAGATGAACTCCGTGCATTATTCAAGGACCGAGTGAACTTTGAGCGGCTGGAGCGCAAGATGTACTCCCATGATGTGGCGAGCCTGCCCAGGCTAGTTAAGCCCATGCTGGGAAATACCATGCCTGCCGCCGTGGTAAAGCCAGAACATGAAGATGAACTTGTCGAATTGGTGAAATTCGCCAGAACAAGAAAGATACCGCTTGTGCCAAGGGGCGCAGCCACTTCTGGGTATGGCGGGGTCCTGCCGGTGAAGGGGGGTATCGTTGTGGACATGTCATTACTGGATAAGGTTACTGATATTGACAGTGAAGGTCTGTCAGCTACAATCCAGGCCGGTGCTGTGTGGAATGATGTCGAGAAACGTCTCAATCAAAAAGGTCTGACCCTGCGGGTAATGCCAACAAGCAGTCCTGCCTCTACCGCAGGTGGCTGGCTGGCCCAGGGTGGTGCAGGTCTTGGCAGTTTCGAATACGGTGGATTCATCGACAATGTACTATCGGCAAAGGTTATTCTTGCTGATGGTACCATGAAGGATTTTTCTGGGAGTGAACTGGATACCCTGTATGGAGCCATGGGGGCCACAGGTATCATCACATCGGTCACTATCAAGGTCAAAAAGGAGGAACCTGTATCGGTAATGGGTGTACAGTTCGACACTGCTTCTGATTTGACAGATATGCTGGTTACCATTCAGGAAAAGAATATTCCTGTATGGTCAGCCACATTCATGAATCCTGAAGGTGTACAATTAAAGAACAAAGTACCGCTTAAGACCCACCATGGACATCCCGTTGGAGAGCGAATACTGGTTCCTGAAAAGTACATACTGCTACTGGCATACCATGATGCAGATGCAAAGAGGGAATTGGAAGAGGTTGTAAAGGCAACGGAAGGCAAAATACTTGATGAAACGGTTGCCCAACATGAGTGGGAAGAGCGGTTCAAGTCTATGAAGATAAAGCGTCTGGGACCGTCGCTCATTCCTACAGAAGTTGTGGTGCCTGTCAAAGAAATTCCCGGATTTGTCGTGGACCTGAACAGCAAGATCAAAATGCCATTCCTGTTCGAAGGTATCATGATATCCAGATCTGAAGCTGTGATTATGGTATTCATCCCCCACGATGAACGGAGTCTCGGGTTCAATGTGTCATTCCCGCTGGCCCTCAGTATTATCAGGATTGCAAAGCAACATGGGGGCAGGGTATATGCATCAGGGTTGTACTTCTCGAAAGAAACACCGGATGTGTTCGGTGAACGGTATGGAACGATATTGGCATTCAAGAAAATTGCTGACCCTGACGGTATCCTGAACCCGGAGAAACTTACCGGTAAAGCGCTGATGGGGGCCGGTATTGGCCTGGCATCAATGTTTGAGTCCCTCACAAGGCCCGTTGGCAACCTGTTCAAGAACAAAGAAGACAAAGCTCATCCTGATAAGAAAGGTATTCCGGGCGATGTGGTATGGGATGCTTATGCTTGTGCTCAGTGCGGTTATTGTGTACGCGGGTGTACCCAGTACTATGGCCGTGGCTGGGAATCACAATCCCCGAGGGGTAAGTGGTTCTTCCTGAAGGAACACCTGGAAGGCAGGGAGAAGTTCGGACAGGATATGGTTAGCAGTTTCATGGTGTGCACCACCTGCGAGCGGTGCGATGTGGTATGCCAGCTTGACCTGCCGGTCGAGCCTGACTGGATGACCATGAGGAACGAACTTATAGGCGAGCGTAAGAAAATGACCATCCCTCCCTTTGAAATGATGGCTGCAGCACTGCAAAAGGAAGGCAACATCTGGGCAGGATACAATAAGGACAGGGATGCCTGGCTGCCTGAGGATATCAAAATTAAGGAAAAGGCTGATATTGCATACTTTGCCGGGTGTACTGCGTCCTATTGCGAGAGGGATATTGCAGAGGGGACGGTCAGGCTGCTGGATAAGGCAGGAGTTGACTTTACCTATCTCGGCCAGGATGAGCAGTGCTGTGCCATTCCCATGCTGGTGGCTGGGAAATGGGATGTGTTCCGGGAGGTAATGAAGCACAATATTGATGAGATGAACAAGCGGGAAGTAAAAACCGTGGTAACATCCTGTCCGGCCTGCCGTCTCGTTTGGGATACTGTGTATCGTGAATTTGCACAAAAAGAGGGGATTCCCTATACCTTTGAGGCAAAACATTATGCTGAGGTACTTGACGAGAAGATTAGATCCGGTGAGTTCAAGTTCGAAAAGGAGATCAATGCAAAGGTCACCTGGCACGATTCATGCCATATCGGCCGTGCGAGTGGAATATACGAGCCACCCAGGGATGTTATCAAGGCCATTCCGGGTGTTGAACTGGTAGAGATGGAGCACAACAGGGAAAATGCACTCTGCTGTGGTTCTGTCCTGTCACTGCTGGATAATCCGCCTGTAGCTGCTGAGATTGGCAATGTTAAACTTGAGGAGGCAAGGGCGACGGGTGCAGATACCATTCTTGCGCTGTGTCCCTGTTGCGAATTCCAGATGAGGGTGACCAAGAATACGAAGGGTAATGACATCAAGGTGCGTGACCTGGCGTCCTTTGCCTGTGAGGCTATCGGCTTTGACCTGGAGGACCCGTTCGATAATTCCATGATGTTGTGGGAACCTTTCTTCGGCATGATAAACCTGATGAAACCGGAGGCAATGGCAGACCTGATGGCAGAACTCCTGCCTGAGATGATGGCGGCCATGCCCGCACCCCTGCGCGTCATGATGCAGATGGTAAAGATCCCGGGCATGGATAAGGTGATGACACCCCTAATGCCTAGGATGATGCCCATGCTCATGCCGATGTTGATGCCAAAGGTTATGCCGGCCATGCTGGAAGCAGTAGGCAGGCGTATCAGGATGCCCGAAGACATGAAGGAACAGATGCCTGACCTGATGCCAAAGACCATGGAGAACCTGATGCCAAATATGCTGCCTATGGTGGCTCCTTTGCTCACTCCTAGAATGATAGAATACGTAAAGGCGCATTAATAGTGCGCCTTTGCAATCTTATTTTTATAGAAAATAGTCCTGGTTCGGATTGGACATTTCAAGAAGATACTTACATAACCTATCATGGCATATAGCAATTTTATCCATGGCAGACAAAAAGATCGATATTAAAGAATATCTCGGTAATGATGATGCCAAGACTATACGGAATTACCTGAGATTATTGGAAGAAAAACTTTTCCATGTATATTCCCTGTACAGGATTTTCCAGTTAACACTCATTTTTGTGATAATCCTCATCGTGGGATATCTTGTATACATTAACCTTTTTTAACACCGGTCAGGGCCTGTCAACCATCCGGATAGCATCTTCGGGACAGACACGTCTGCACAATCCGCAGCCGAAACACGCCTCCCTTTCGGCAATGACTACTTCCCCGCTTTCATATCTCACACCAAAGGGACAGCCAGGTATGCACAGGTTGCAGTTGTTGCACTTATCTGGTAGTGTCATGGCATACTCATGCCCTTTATGCAGTGCCGAGGTTACACCCAGGCGCAGCCCTTCTGTGCCGTGGCATACGCTGTTATCGCAGTTGCAGATAGTAGAGATGAAAGGAGCCTTGACGGTCCAGACGCTGTGGAATGAACCTTTGTCCTCGTACTGCTCCATGATGGCAATTGCCTCGTCGGGAGAGATGCTGATGTGTTTTAGCTCTGGTATGTCATCTGCCAGGTCACCGTAAGCCCCCACGCCCATACAGCATGCTTCGTCGTTTCCCTTCCTGTGGCGACACCAGCAGTCGAACAGGGCCACGTGTCCTGAAATGTCTACAAGCCGCCGTGCCTCTTCGATGGTGATGACCTGTCCCACGTGGTACTTCTCCATAAGACGGTTAGCGGCCGGGCGTGCTGCATATTTTACGAGCGGGGTTTTGAGCAACACCGGCATTCCCTTAAGCATCATCCCGTATTTTGACATGAACAGGGACACAGGTATTTCCCGGCCGGCAGTGTCCAGGTAGATGGCACGGGCAAGTTCAAGCCGCTGTTTGTCATCAAGGTGCCTTTTCTCAAAGTTATCCACATGATGGAACCACCTGTTGCCTTTCCCGTGCAAAACGCAGAACCTGCACATCAGTCCTTCCTCCCCAGCAGCTTGCATGACTGGCAGGTATCTCCGGCAGTGGGCTCACCGCATATGCTGCACGGGTTTAGCGCTGCCTGCGGGAAGGAATGCCGCAGCGGCTCTGCCAGTTTGTCCTGGCTGCGCAGTACGGAATACTTGGTACCCGGATGCCGGACCTCGAAATCGTTGAGCATGTCCCGTACCTCACCCCTGATGGCCGAGTAGGCATACGGGCACTCAGAAAAATCCACGGGAAGACCTTTTTGCAGCGCGTACAGGGCAACTTCTTTTTCAGGGATGTCCCGCAGGGGTTTTGAGCGCAGGATAAGGCCGGGCTGCACGCACGCCGGGGACATCCTGACCAGCCGCTCCACGTCTCCGCGCAGCAGGTTCATCATAATGGTCTGGGCCTCGTCGTCCAGGTTGTGGCCGACGGCCAGGCGGGTGGCACCGGACTCGCGCGCGGTTTTGTTGAGCAGGTGCTTGCGCAGGGCTCCGCAATAGCTGCACGGTCCCTTCTCGCCGCCCCTGGCTACAATTTCGTCAAGGGTGGAGCCGTATTCGTCTTTGAAACGAGCGATAATGTGTTCAACTCCAAGATTCTGTGTCAGTTCCCTGGCATGCTCCAGGGTCCCGGCACGGTATCCTGATATACCTTCGTCAATGCTTATTGCCAGTATTGTTATGTCCGGGCGCTGGTGGAATAGTTTGTGCATGAGGTAGAGCAAAACACTGCTGTCCTTACCACCGCTCAGGGCCACAGCTATGGTATCATTGCGCCCGACCATGCTGTGCTGGCGGATAGTGTGCTTTACCTTGCGTTCCACGTCCTCAATAAGGTGGTGGGCACAGAGATGGGCACCGCTGTAGGGCTGGAAGTGGATGGCATCTTTGTGGCATTTCCTGCATTTCATGGTGGATTTAGAAGTATCACTATATAATATATGTAATGTGTGCTGATTGTATGTTTTATGATATACCGGTAAAAAATCGACATATTTTTTTAGCAATACGAATATAACACATAGTTGATTGCAATGAATGAAATTGATGTAGTAAAAATCCACACAATGGCAAAGATGTTGTCAGATGTCACGCTTCTGGATGAGACTGATATTTTCATCTTATTGAGTTTAATGGCCGACAGTAAGATCACCAACAATGAACTGGCCAAGGTCATGGATTACAAGGACGGCAACTCTGTGGCATACCACATACGCACGATGCAAAAGGACGGGATTATCGATAAATTCACTGTTACTCCTAACTGGAAGCGCATGGGACTGCCAACTGAGTTCATTATCCTGGCTGAAGCAGAGAATGAGGAACAGCTGCTTGAGATAGAGAAACTGCATATAAAAATAGTGGATGAATATCTGTCCAAGCAGGGGGATATGGTTGTAATCCCCATGATAACGGGCTGTGTCCTGCTGGAGAATGTGTATCATTGTTTCGGTGACAGGACCATGGCGGTAATAGAAGGCAGGGCTACCTCTGACCAGGATGCTGCTGTTTATAGTAAGAATTATCTTGTGAACAGGTATCCCAATGTCAAAGTGAGTTTACTTATCAATAAATACAAGACCATTGGTGATTTCTTTATTCATAAGCATACCATTGAAAAACTGAAGGAATTTTTCCAGTTCAATGAAACGGGTGAACCTGGCAGTACTATAGAAGATTTACATGATCTGCCTTTAGAGGGTTAATGCCTTCGTAAAAAAAAACGTGTAGTCTGCACGGTCAATATGCGAACCATGCTTTTATTTCATTGCTGCCCTTTCACCACCGGAACGGTGAGGTGGTTTCCCCTTAAAGGAATAATTACTCTATTGACAGAATGACCATTGTGTGCCGACTGATTGTTGAACAACAGGTGCTCATACCGGCTCGAGGAAAGAACCGGTTCCTTAGAACACATTATATTTAATGCGTACCATCTGGATGGCAAATGTTAGAAGATATCTCAGCAGTTTTCAAATCATTAGAGGCCAGGGAGTTCCGTGTACTCACCGGCATAGAAGTGGGAATGAAGTACTATGAATGGGTACCTCTGGATGAAATATCCAAATTTTCCCGGTTCGATATGAGCGAATTGCACTATATCCTGAAGAACCTGGGCCACAGGGGACTGCTGAGGCGCCAGGCCGTGCCCTACGAGGGTTACCAGATATATTTCGAAGGCTACGACATACTGGCACTCAACGCCCTGGTCAAGCGGGGCAGCCTGTCAGCGATTGGCGAGAAGCTGGGTGTGGGCAAGGAGTCTGTGGTCTACGAGGGGCTGCGGGATATGGTGGGGGGCCTGGGCCAGCAGCCGGTGGTCCTCAAGTTCCATCGCGAGGGGCGCACGAGTTTCAGGCAGGTGAAGCGCACGCGTGAGCACCTGCAAGGAGTGCACCATTTCTCGTGGATTTATGCGGCGCGCCTGGCTGCGAAGCGGGAGTTCGATGTCCTGCAGCGGCTGTACCCCGAGGTGAGCGTGCCCGAGCCTGTGGACCATAACCGCAATGTGATAGTGATGGCGATCGCAGAGGGGGGCGAGCTGTCCAAGACCAAGGTGCTGGACCCCGAGTGGTACCTGGACAGGATTTTGGAGCAGATGAGGCTGGCGTATGCCAAGGGTGTGGTGCATTGTGACCTGAGCGAGTACAATATTTTTGTGAGCGATGAGAAGGTGACACTCTTCGACTGGCCGCAGTATGTTGAGGTTGAGCATGAAAAGGCAGGGGATTTCCTTGAGAGGGATGTGGGGAACGTGCTGGCTTTTTTTAAGCGGAAGTATGGGATTGAGAGGGATGTGGAGGGGGTTGTTGGGGGGATTATGGGGTGATTGGGGGTCTCAATTTGGTTTATTTTGAGGTTTTTAGACAGTTATTTATGCAAGTGTTCTAAAGGTTGAGTAAGGATATGGGTGTCTACAAACATTTGTTTGTATCCTTAGAAGTAGTTGAAAAAAATATTCCCGTTTATTGAACATATGGGTATAAAGTGGAATATTTTCGATAATTCGCTATATACAGGCCCGGTACATTGTACGGGGTGTACCGGTGACTGCTCATCGTCTAACCATGCTCGAGTAAATAAATAAAAATCTTTTAACCAATATATGAACGATAGTATTTGTTTTGGAATATTTGTATCCTACTTTCCGCACATCTCAAAACCGTTATAATCGTATTTAAATTGAACCAATTTCCCGCCTTTGTGACAAAACAAACTGATTATTCCTTTACGATAATGACATAAGCTCTCCAACCCCTATATTTCTTAGGTGCGTCAATTTTTG